>DATDBD010000115.1:0-5388 GCA_036525015.1 Lysobacter sp. | reverse complement strand
GGGACGACGCCGCACCGCCTCGGTGAGGTAGCCGCCCTCCTCGTAGCCGACGTAGCCTGGAGGCGCACCGACCAGCCGGCTGACCGCATGCCGCTCCATGAACTCGCTCATGTCGATGCGCACCATCGCGTCGGGCGAGTCGAACAGGAATTCGGCCAGCGCCTTGCACAACTCGGTCTTGCCGACGCCGGTCGGACCCAGGAACAGGAACGAGCCCGACGGCCGGTTCGGATCGGCCAGGCCCGCGCGCGAACGCCGCACCGCATCGGACACGACCTTGATCGCCTCGTCCTGTCCGACCACGCGCGTGTGCAGCTGCTCCTCCATGCGCAGCAGCTTCTCGCGCTCGCCTTCGAGCATCTTGCTGACCGGGATGCCGGTCCAGCGCGATACGACCTCGGCGATCTCCTCTTCGGTGACCTTGTCCTGCAGCAGCCTGAAGCCCTTGGTCTCGGCTTCCTGCGCGGCCTTGAGCTGCTTGTCCAGTTCCGGCAACAGCCCGTACTGGATCTCGCTCATGCGCGCATAGTCCTGCTTGCGCTGGGCCGCTTCCAGATCCAGCCGGGCCGCCTCGATCTGCTCCTTGATCTTGGTGGCGCCCTGCAGCGTGGCCTTCTCGGCCTTCCAGATTTCCTCCAGGTCGTTGTACTCGCGCTCGAGCGTGGCGATCTCGCTTTCCAGGTCCGCCAAGCGCTGCTTGCTCGCCTCGTCCTTCTCCTTTTTCAGCGCCTCGCGCTGGATCTTGAGCTGGATCAGGCGGCGCTCCTTGCGGTCGAGTTCTTCCGGCTTGGAGTCGATCTCCATGCGGATGCGCGAGGCGGCCTCGTCCATCAGGTCGATGGCCTTGTCGGGCAGCTGGCGATCGGTGATGTAGCGGTGCGACAGCGTGGCCGCCGCGACGATGGCGGGATCGGTGATCTCCACGCCGTGGTGCACGGCGTACTTTTCCTTCAGGCCGCGCAGGATCGCGATGGTGTCCTCCACGCTCGGCTCGCCGACATAGACCTTCTGGAAGCGGCGCTCCAGCGCGGCGTCCTTCTCGATGTACTGGCGGTACTCGTTCAGCGTGGTCGCGCCGATGCAGTGCAGTTCGCCCCGTGCCAGCGCCGGCTTGAGCATGTTGCCGGCATCCATCGCGCCTTCGGCCTTGCCGGCGCCGACCATCGTGTGCAACTCGTCGATGAACAGGATGATCTGGCCTTCGTTCTTGGCCAGGTCGTTGAGCACGGCCTTCAGGCGCTCCTCGAACTCGCCGCGGAACTTGGCGCCGGCGATCAGCGCGCCCATGTCGAGCGACAGCACGCGCTTGCCGCGCAGACCCTCGGGCACTTCGCCGTTGATGATGCGTTGGGCCAGCCCTTCCACTATCGCGGTCTTGCCGACACCGGGTTCGCCGATGAGCACCGGGTTGTTCTTGGTGCGACGTTGCAGCACCTGGATGGTGCGGCGGATCTCCTCGTCGCGGCCGATCACCGGGTCAAGCTTGCCGGACTCGGCGCGCGCGGTCAGGTCGATGGTGTATTTCTCCAGCGCCTGGCGCTGGTCTTCCGCGTTTTCAGATTGCACGGTTTCGCCTCCGCGCAGCTTTTCGATCGCCGCTTCGAGTTTCTGCCTGTTCGCACCCGTCGCCTTGAGCGCGCGGCCGACTTCGCCGCCATCGTCCAGCGCCGCCAGCAGGAACAGCTCGCTGGCGATGAACGCGTCGCCGCGCTGCTGGGCCAGCTTGTCGGTGACGTTGAGCAGGCGCGCCAGGTCGTTGCCGAGGCTGATGTTGCCCGCCTGGCCGGTGACCTTGGGCAGTTTCTCCAGCGCCTCGCCCAGACGCTCGCGCAGCAGTGGCACGTTGACGCCGGCCTGTGCCAGCAACGGGCGCGTGCTGCCGCCGCTCTGGTCGAGCAGCGCGGTCAGCAGGTGCGCGGGTTCAATGACGTTGTGATCGCGTCCGACCGCCAGCGACTGCGCGTCGGCGATCGCCTGCTGGAAGCGCGAGGTGAGTTTGTCCATTCGCATGGAGATACCTTCGGGTGCTGTGGCGGCCAGGCCGCAATGCACTGGAAATGCGGCCCCGGGGCCACGTTTCAAGCGCCCTGGGGCGGCGTCCACCTGATGCTTACATGGGCATGTTCAGAATGCGTGGATGGCTGCCGACACCCGACCGCTTCCGCTGCCGCCCGCCGTCGTCCCCGATTGGGCGCTGTTTCTCGATGTGGACGGGACGCTGCTGGATTTCGCCGATACCCCCGGCGGCGTCCACGTCGAGCCGGGCCTGGTCGACACCCTGGCCGTCCTGCACGGCCGGTTGGACGGTGCGCTGGCGCTGGTCAGCGGACGCAGGCTGGTGCAGCTGGACGCCCTGTTCGAGCCGTTGAAGTTGCCGGCGGTCGGCCTACACGGGTTGGAACGACGCGATGACGGCCACCTGGACATCCATCACCGAGCGCCGGCGCTGGACGATGTGCTGGCCGCCGCGCGTTCGCTGACCTCGAAATACCCGGGCGCCTTGACCGAAGACAAGGGCACCGCCATCGCACTGCACTGGCGCGGCGCCCCGGCCGCGGAAGAGCCGATTCACGAGTTTGCGACCTCGGCGCTGATCGATCTGCCCGGCTATCACCTGCAGCCGGGCAATCGCGTCATCGAATTGCGCCCCGACGGCGCCCACAAGGGGGCCGCGGTGCTGTCTCTGCTGGCGACACCGCCGTTCCACGGACGCCGGCCGGTGTTCGTCGGCGACGACCTCACCGACGAGCATGGCTTCATGGCCGTGACCTGCCATGGCGGCTTCGGCGTGCTGGTCGGCCGGCGCCAACCCAGTGCCGCGCGCTATGCGCTGCACGATCCGGCGGCGGTGCGGGCCTGGCTGGACGATGCCATCGCCATCACTGAATAAGGAGACGGGATGATCCACGCCGCCAATACCCAGTCCAGCCTCGACCTCGGCCTCATCGGCAACGGCGCCATCGCGGCCCTGGTTGACGCCCGTGGACGCATCGTCTGGGGGTGCGTGCCGGCCTTCGACGGCGATCCCGTCTTCTGCGCCCTGCTCTCGCCCCGCCTGCACGAAGGCGGCGACTACGCGATCGAGTTGGAGGACATGGTGTCTTCCGAGCAGGAGTACCTTCCCAACACCGCCGTGCTGCGCACGGTGCTGCGCGACGGCCATGGCGGCGTCGTGGAGATCACCGATTTCGCGCCGCGCTGGCACCAGCATGATCGCTTCTACCGGCCGGTGATGCTGCTGCGCCGCGTGCGGCCCATTGCGGGCCTGCCCCGCATTCGCGTCGTGCTGCGGCCGCTATCCGAGTACGGCGCCAGCAAGCCGGAAATCACCTGGGGCAGCAACCATGTCCGCTATCTGGTGCCCGGTTTCATCCTGCGCCTGACCAGCGACGTGCCGGTGCGCATGGTGCGCGAAGGCCTGCCGTTTTTGCTCAACCGGGAACTCCACCTGGTCCTGGGCCCCGACGAAACACTCACCCAACCGGTCTCCTCCTTCGTACGCCAGTCCGAGGAAAAGACGATCGGCTATTGGCGCGACTGGGTGCGCAACCTGTCGATTCCGCTGGAATGGCAGGATCCTGTCATCCGCAGCGCCATCACGCTCAAGCTGAGCCAATACGACGAGACCGGCGCAATAGTCGCCGCGATCACCACCTCCATCCCCGAAGCGGCCAACACCGTGCGCAACTGGGACTACCGCTTCTGCTGGCTGCGCGATTCGGCATTCGTGGTGCGCGCCCTCAACCGGCTGGGCGCGACCCGCACCATGGAGGAATACCTGCGCTACGTCGCCAACGTCGCCTCCGCCGAGGGCGTCCTGCAGCCGCTGTATGGCATCGGTTTCGAAAAGGAACTGGCCGAAGAGGAAGTGTCCTCGCTGGCCGGATACCGCGGCATGGGGCCGGTGCGGCGCGGCAATCTGGCCTGGCTGCAGCAACAGCACGACGTCTATGGCAGTGTCGTGCTCGCCGCGACCCAGTTGTTTTTCGACCAGCGCCTGTTGCGCGGCGATGCCGCCATCTTCTCCCGCGTGGAACCGCTGGGCGAGCGCGCGTACGCATTGCACGACCAGCCCGATGCCGGGCTGTGGGAGTTCCGCGGACGCGCCGAGGTCCACACCTATTCCAGCGTGATGTGCTGGGCGGCCTGCGACCGGCTGGCCAAGATCGCCGTGCATCTCAAGCTTCCTGACCGGGTCAAGTACTGGCGCAATCGCGCCGACGAAATGCACGCCCGCATCATCGAACATGCCTACAACGAGGAACTCGGATACTTCGTCGAGGCGCTCGACGGCAATCGCCTGGATGCCTCGCTGCTGCTGCTGGCAGACCTGGGCTTCGTCAAGCCGGACGACCCGCGCTTCGTGCGCACCGTCGACGCCATCGGACTGGGCCTCAAGCGCGGCGACGCATTGTTCCGCTATGTCGCTCCGGACGACTTCGGGTCGCCGGAGACCAGCTTCACGATCTGCACGTTCTGGTACATCGACGCATTGGCCACGATCGGCCGGCGGGAGGAAGCCAGATCGCTGTTCGAACGCATCCTCAAGCGGCGCAATCCGCTCGGCCTGCTTTCGGAGGACCTCGAATTCGGCGAAGGCGAGGGCTGGGGGAATTTCCCGCAGACCTATTCGCACGTCGGACTGATCAACGCCGCCATGCGCCTGTCGCGTCCGTGGCAGGACGCTACGTAATGCTCGCCAGTGCTCGCCGGTAGCACGCACAACCCGTCGATCGTCAAAGGCGAAAAGAAAGGATTCGACGTTTCGTCATGAGCCGCCTCGTCATCGTGTCCAATCGCGTCGCCCTCCCCGGCGTCCCCAGCGCCGGCGGACTGGCGGTGGCCCTGCAGGCGGCGCTGGAGGAAACCGGCGGGCTCTGGTTCGGCTGGAGCGGCGCCATCGACGCGGTCGAATCCGGGCGCCTGCACGACCAGACCCACGGCAACATCCGCTACGTCACCGTCGACCTTTCCAAACGCGACCACGACGACTACTACAACGGCTTCGCCAACCGTACGCTGTGGCCGCTGCTTCACTTCCGCGTCGACCTGGTCGACTACAGCCGCGAGACCTACGCCGGCTACCGCCGCGTCAATGCGTTGTTCGCCGAGAAGCTTGCGCCCTTGCTGCGCGCGGACGACCTGATCTGGGTACACGACTACCATCTGATCCCCATGGCGAAGGTGCTGCGCGAATTCGGCGTGCGCAGCAGGATCGGCTTCTTCCTGCACGTGCCGATGCCCTCTTCCGACCTGCTCGCGGCATTGCCCCAGCACGAGCGACTGTTCGAGGGGCTCTCGTCCTACGACCTGATCGGCTTCCAGACCGAGCGCGACCTGGAGCGATTCCAGGACTACGTGCGCCTGTTCGGCCGCGGCCGCGTGATC
>DATDBD010000114.1:0-8233 GCA_036525015.1 Lysobacter sp. | reverse complement strand
CGGGCGAACTGCGCGACCGCGGCGTCGTCCATCTTGAACCGGCGGAAGTTGTTGGAAAAGTACAGCACGCCGTCGTCGGCCAGGCGCGCCACCGCTGCCCGCAGCAGGCGCACGTGCTCTGCCTGCACGTCGAAGTCCTCGGCGCGCTTGGAGTTAGAGAACGTCGGCGGATCGCAGAAGATCAGGTCGTAGTACTGCGTGTCGGCTTCGAGCCAGCTCAGCGCATCGGCCTGCACCAGCCGGTGGCGGGTGCCGCCGGCATTGTTTTCGCGCAGGTTGTCGGCGCACCACTCCAGGTAGGTCGCGGACAGGTCGACCGTGGTGGTCAGGCGCGCGCCACCGACCGCTGCATGCACGGTAGCCGCGCCGGTGTAGCCGAACAGGTTGAGGAACCGGGTGTCTTCAGCCTCCTGCGCGATGCGCAGACGCATCGGCCGATGGTCCAGGAACAGGCCGGTGTCGAGGTAGTCGAACAGGTTCACGCGCAGGCGCGCATCGCCCTCGCGCACGGTCAGCAACTCGCCACGCGTATCGAAGTGGCCGTATTTGCTGCCGCCCTTGCCGCGTGAGCGCGTCTTCAGTGCGACGTTCTCTCGCGGGACGGCGAACACCTCGCGCACCGCTGCCAGAAGTTCGTTCAGGCGTCGGCGCTGCACGGCCTCCGGGATCTCCGCCGGTGCGGCGTATTCCTGCACATGCAGGAAGGTTCGCGGGGCGGCTTCGTAGGTCGTGTAGACATCGATCGCCGCGGCGTATTCGGGCAGGTCGGCGTCGTAGGCGCGGAAGCAACTGACGTCCTCGCGCTCGCGCCAGTTCTTGAGCTTGCGCAGGTTCTTGCGCAGCCGGTTGGCGACCATCTGCGCGCCTTCCGACAGCGTCGCGCCTTCGCTGCGCTCGCGCTGCGGCGGTGCAACGGGATCGCAGACGATCAGCGTGCACTCGATCGCGCCGTTGAACAGTTGGTACTTCTTGCCGGCACGCAGGCCGGTAGCGAAGGCCAGCTCGGCATCGCCGCACAATACGCTGGCACGCCAATCAGGAGCCACGCGCTTGAGCGCATCGCCGAGCGCGCGGTACAGCGCAGGGTCGGCCGCCAGGCGGGCGTCATAGGGCGGATTGCAGACCACCAGGCCACGCGATGCGCCATCGGCCAACGCACCCAGCGCACGGATCTCGGCGACTTGCCAGTCGATCAGCCCGGTCAATCCAGCCAGTGCAGCGTTGTCGCCGGCAGCGCGGATCGCATGCGGATCGAGGTCGCGGCCGAAGAACACCGGACGCAGCGAATTCATGCCCGCCGCTTCGCGCGAGCGCGCCTCATCGACCAGCGACGTCCATGCCGCCGCATCGAATCCACGCCAGCGCGTGGGCACACCGGAACCGTGACGCATCAGGCCCGGCGCTACATCCGCCGCCATCAGCGCGCCTTCGATCAGCAACGTGCCGCTGCCGCACATCGGGTCGAGCAGCGCGCCGCCTTCGGCGTACAGCTTCGGCCACTGCCCACGCATCAATACGGCCGCGGCCAGGTTTTCCTTCAGCGGCGCCTCGCCTTGCTTCTGCCGCCAGCCGCGGCGATGCAACGGCCCGCCGCCGAGGTCGATCGACAGGATCGCGCGCCCCTTGCGCACGACCAGGTTCAGGCGCAGGTCCGGCGCCTCGACATCGACATCCGGACGACCACCGGTTTTGGCGCGCATGACGTCGACGACCGCGTCCTTGACGCGCTGCGCGGCATATCGGGCATGGGTGAGCGCCTCGCCCGACACGTGCGCATCGACGGCCAGCGTGTCGCCCGGCGACAGATGGTCGGGCCACTGCACGGTGGCGACGCCGGCGTACAGCGCGTGCTCGTCGGCGCAGTCGAACTCGGCAATGGGCCACAGCACGCGACTGGCCAATCGCGACCACATCACGGCGCGCTGGGCATCGGCCAACGAACCTTCGACGTTGGCGCCGGCGATAGCGGCGGTGGCGCGCGCGCAACCGAGCGCGATCAACTCGTCGGCAAGCAGGTATTCCAGGCCTTTGCCGCAACTGGCGAAGAATTTCATGTCAGAGCGCCGTCAGCAGCGTAGCGAAGGCTTCCGCGCTGGCCTCGACGTTGACGGACAGGCGATGGTCGTCATCGACCAGCAGCAGCCGCGAGCCGCGCGACCGCGCCCAGTCCACCACTTCCGAAGCCGGGATCAGCTCGTCGCTCCAGCCATGGATGATCGAGGTCGGCACGCGCGCCGCGTCCAGTGCCGGTGCCGCGCCCATGCGCACCGGCGGCGCCATCAGGAACAACCCCTTGGTCGGCACCTGCAACGACACCAGCCCGGAGATGTACGCGCCCAGGCTGGAACCGGCCAGCACCACCGGGCCACGCGCGGCCGCCGCCCGCGTCAGCTCGAGCAGGCGCTGCAGGCGGGCGGGCACATCGCCCAGCTCGCTGACGTCGCGCCGGGCGTCCAGATCGGTGTAGTCGGGCCGCTCGTGGCTCCAGCCCAGCCGCTGCGCGACGTCGGCCAGCGCGGTGACCTTGGTGGCGTCCGGGCCGCTCTCGAAGCCGTGGGAGAGGATGCAATGTCCCTTGATGCTCATCTGTACTCAGGATTCCGTTGTCGTATCCGCCAGCGCGACGACCGTGTCGCCGCGGTGGATCG
The DNA here is from genome assembly GCA_036525015.1 of Lysobacter sp. Classification (GTDB taxonomy): domain Bacteria; phylum Pseudomonadota; class Gammaproteobacteria; order Xanthomonadales; family Xanthomonadaceae; genus Lysobacter_J. The sequence continues at coordinate 5,585 of DATDBD010000114.1, read as the reverse complement.
TGCCGCCTTCGACGATGCGCGCGCACAGGCCACCATGGCCGCGCATCGCGTTGAAACCGCCGGGGCCGAGCGCCGCCTCCATGCGCGAGCACGGATCGCACTCGTCGGTGCCTTCCAGCAACACCTCGCCGATGCGGAAGCGACGCCCCTTCAGTGCCACCAGCGGCAGCCCGGACACCACCACGTTGCGGCGCAGGGTTGCCGGCGCCACGGCGGCGTGACCCGACAACGCCGCGATCGCCGGCAGGTGCTCGGCCTGGATCAGCGTGATGCCACGCTTGCCGCTGCCACCGCAGTAGCGGTCGCCCACCAATCCCGCGCCGGATTCGGCGATCGCGTGATCGACCTCGTCCATCGGCACGTCGCGCCGCGGCCGCAGGCCGATCCATTCGACGCGGCCGGCACGCGGCAGCGCGGCCATCAGCTTGCCGAGTTCGGAGTCGGCGGGAGGCTGTGTCATGACGGGCTCCTGGCGTACCGGAAAGGCTAAGGATGGCAAGCGCGATCCGGAGGGGGCCGGAAACCTGCGTCGGCCGGGGCATTCGCGGTCGATTCGCGGCTGCGGAGGCGAATGGTAGCATCCGGCCCCATGTCGCCCGACCTGCATTCGCCTGACCGGCCTGATCTGCCGATCGCCTACGAACCCCTGCCCTATGAGGCCCGGCTGGAGCCACGCGAACGCGGGCAGGTCGACCTGGTCGTGATCCATTGCACCGAACTTCCGGACCTGGCGATGGCGCGGCGGTTCGGCGAGGAAGTGCTCTACGAGGGCTCGCAGACCGGCAATTGCGGCCACTTCTACATCGACCGCGACGGTAGCGTGCACCAGTACGTGGCCATCGACCGCATCGCCCATCACGTGCGCGGCCACAACGCCCGCGCGATCGGCGTCGAACTGGTCAACCGCGGCCGTTATCCCGATTGGCTGGCCGCGCACCACCAGGCGATGGACCAGCCCTACACCGACGCGCAGGTCGACGCCCTGGTGGCGCTGCTGCGGTGGCTTTCGCTCGAAGTCCCGTCGCTGCGCCAGATCGCCGGACATGAGGACCTCGATACCACGACGGTGCCCGCCACCGACGACCCGGACGTGCTGGTCCCGCGCAAGCGGGACCCGGGTCCGCGCTTCCCGTGGCAACAGGTGATGGACGCGATCACGCTGCAACGCGTGCCCTGAAGCCTCGCGCCGCGGGCCCTCGACACCCGGCGGTTATACTTGCGCACCGCGTTCCCTGGCTCCCCCGCATGACCTCACACGCTTTCGAGCCTGTCGTTTCCGAGCTGGTCGAGTTGCTTTCGCTCGAACGCCTCGAAGACAACCTGTTCCGCGGCCAGAGCCGCGACATCGGCACCAAGTACGTGTTCGGTGGCCAGGTGCTGGGCCAGGCCTTGTCGGCCGCGCAGGCGACGATGGAGGCGCCGCGCAGCGCGCATTCGCTGCATGCCTATTTCTTGCGTGCCGGCGACATCACCGCGCCGATCGTCTACCAGATCGATCGCACCCGCGACGGCGGGAGCTTCTCGGTGCGACGGATCAGCGCCATCCAGCATGGCCAGGTGATCTTCTTCATGGCCGCCTCGTTCCAGCAGGACGAGGGTGGCGGCGAGCACCAGTTGTCGATGCCCGAGGTCCCCAAGCCGGAGGACATCGAGCCCGCGCCGCCGGTGCCCGAACATGTGATGGCGACGCTGCCGACCAAGATCCAGCGCTGGTTGTCGCGCAAGGGGCCGTTCGAGTTCCGCCACGTCTATCCGCGCGACGAGCTCAACCCGCCCAAGCGCCCGCCCTATCAGCAAGTGTGGTTCCGCCTGAGCGAGCGTGTCGGCGATGCGCCGGAACTGCATCGCGCCCTGCTCGCCTACGCCTCGGACTTCCACCTGCTCGGCACCGCAACGTTTCCGCACGGCATCAGCTATTACCAGCCGAACGTGCAGATGGCCTCGCTCGACCACGCGCTGTGGTTCCATCGTCCCTTCCGCGCAGACGAGTGGCTGCTGTACTCGATCGACAGCCCCAGCGCGCAGGATGCCCGCGGGCTCGCACGCGGCCAGATCTTCGACCGCGAGGGGCGCCTGGTGGCCAGCACGGCTCAGGAAGGCCTGATCCGCGTGGTCGGCAACGCCGAAGTCGCCAAGCACGTGCCGGCGAAGGCCTGAACGCGGCCCCCAGGTCGCCTTCAGTCCCACGGCATAAAATATCCACACCAGCGCGCGGGCCGATCGTGGCCGCGCGCCCCACGACCTGTCCGGAACCATGCGCCAGATTTTCAGCAGTCCCCGCCTGGAAAACGTCGAAGCCGTCGCCCAGATGCTCACCGACGCCGGCATCGAAGTGCGCATCACCGACGGCCGCACTTACAAAGGCGCGCTGCGCGGCAACTTCCGCTACAGCGACGACAGCCAGAAACGCCCTGCGGTGTGGGTGATCAAGTCCGAAGACCAGCTCAAGGCGCGCGAGTTGCTGCGCGAGAATGGGTTGATCGACACCACACGCGGTGAGAGTGCCTACACGCTGCCGGTGTTCCGCACCGAGGAGCAGACGCGCAACAAGACTCCGCAGCAGAAGCGGATGTTCCGCATCAAGATGGGGCTGCTCGGCGGCATCGTGATCGTCCTGGCGATGACAATGATCCGCACCATCAGCGACAAGCCCACACCGGCGCCGGCTCCGCCGGCATTGGCGACGGGGCCGTTCGACGGCTCGGTCGCGCCGACCCTGGCTCCCATCGCGCAGGCGGTGTTCTCCTCGCAACTGGCCGAAGCCAACGTGCCGGTGCTGTGCCTGGCGGTCGACGGCAAGGACGCGCCGGCGGCGATGATCAATGCGTTGAAGGTCCCCGGCCGAACGCTGGTGCCGGCCTCGCAATGCAGGCGCGTGGCCGACAGCGACACCGGCAGCTTCCACATGCCCACCGGCCAGCCTGCGATGATGCTGGACGTCAATGCGTTCCGCCCTTCCGCGCCCGACGCCGGCCAGGTCGAATACAGCGCCTATCACCACCGCATGTTCGCGCGCTACAAGACCTTGGAGGTCAAGCGCATCAACGGCGCCTGGCAGGTCACCCGGGTGCTCAAGCACGTGGCGACCTGAGTTAAAAAAAGACCCGTGCGCGGAGACGGCGACACGGGTCCAGGGGGAATTCGACAGCTTTTGACCGCGCGCGGCGGCAAAGGTTCAATGGCGCGAGTGACGCAGGTCGTCGCGGGTCAGGAACCCGTCGCGGTCCTCGTCCATGAAGGCGAACGACTGGTTCAGCTGCGGCATCTTCTCGCTGACCTCGAGCCGGCTGAGCTTGCCATCATGGTTGAGATCGGCCTGCGTGAAATGCTCGTCAAAGCGCTTGGCGCGTTCGGCTTCGCGTTGCGGCCGCAACTTCTCGTGGTAGCTGCGCAACTCGCTGCGCACCACGTATCCGTCACGGTTGCCGTCGACCTCGGCGAAGATCTTCTCCAGCCACGGCACCTGCCCGGCCTCGGTGCGGCTGATGCGACCATCCTGGTCCTTGTCGGCTTCGATCAGCGGCTGGGTGCCATGGCCGCCCCGGCCGTGCCGCCCCTTGTCGGGACGCTCGGACGCGTCGATCTTGCCGTCGCGGTTCTTGTCGAGCTCGTCGAACTTCGCCGCCAGGCGCGGGTTCGCGGCGGCTTCCGTCCGATCGATGACGCCATCGCCGTTCGCGTCGATCCTGGCGTGGCGCGAGTGTTCCTGCGGCTGCGCATCCGAGGGCTGCGCCTGCGGTGCCGCGACGGCGGCACCGGTGATGGCCGCGACGGCCGCAGCGAGCAGCAACGGGCGGAAGAGCTTGCGGTGGTTCATATCAGGACTCCGGCAGACGGCGCCGAGCCGGCGCCAGTGTCGTGATCAACGCCTGCCACTGCCGCGGGTTGACACGAAGTCGTCCACATTCAGCCGGCGCACAGGCGTACGGCGGCGCTATGCTGGCGGCATGGACAGTCAGGGCAGTCCCATGCGGAGCGGGTCGCGTCCCTGCCCGACAGGGAGGCCGGCGCGTGCACCGTCGCCTGTTCGCGCGCCGCTTGACGTTGTTCCTTTCATCCCCCCCTGGTGGCGCGGCTTTGCCGTCACCGCACCGAGCCATGTCGACCGACCGTAACCCACGACAAGACGACGACGATCTGCGCCTGTTCCACACAGGAGAACACGCCTGCGGGTATTGGCCGGACCGCGCCGCGCGCGACCTGGTGCTGGACCCGCGCGACCCGCGACTGGTCGACTGGTATCCGCATGCGCTGGGCTGGGGCTTCCGACGCTCCGGCGACATCGTCTACCGGCCGCACTGCAACGGCTGCCGCGCCTGCGTCGCCGTGCGCATCCCGGTCGGCCGCTTCAGGCCCGACCGCAGCCAGCGCCGTTGCCTGGCCCGCAACCGCCGGGTCGAGATGCGGGTCTGCGCGGCACAACGCACCGAAGAGCAGCTCGCTCTGTATCGCCGCTATCTCGCCGCGCGCCATGCCGGCGGCGGCATGGACGACCATGGTGCGACCGAGTTCGACCAGTTCCTGATCGGCAGCTGGAGCGAAGGCCGTTTCCTGGAATTCAGGGAGAATGGCCGGCTGCTGGCGGTCGCGGTCACCGATGTCACCCAGGCGGCGTTGTCGGCGGTGTATACCTTCTACGAACCCGAGGCCGGCTCGCGCGGACTCGGCACCCTGGCCATCCTGCGACAGATCGAATGGGCACGACGCGAACACCGCTCGCATCTTTATCTGGGCTACTGGATCGCCGGGCATCCGAAGATGGATTACAAGCGCCGCTTCAATCCGCTGGAAGCCTTCGACGGCCGCGGCTGGCACGACCTGACGGCCTGAGCGCCGCCCCACACAACCCCGACCATCCGCGACCGACCATCGCGCCGGAGATTCTGCATGCCCCTGCCACTGCGTTCCGCCCTCGCCGTCTGCGCCCTGCTCGCCGCCACGCTTCCCGGCTGCGTGAGGGTCAACGTCAAGGGCGACCCGGACGCCTGGGCTGAGCAGATGCGCGACCAGTCGACGCTGCGGGTGGCGACCTACAACACCTCGCTCTACGACGAAGCAACGGGCGGCCTGATCCGGCGCCTGGAAAGCGGCGACGACAACGCGCGCAAGATCGCCGCGGTGCTGCAGCGCGTGCGTCCCGACCTGGTGCTGCTCAACGAGTTCGATTACGACCCGGGCCAGCGCGCCGCCGACCTGTTCCAGCGCCGCTACCTGGAAGTCGCCCAGCCCGGCGGCGGAGAACCGTTGCGCTACGCCTACCGCTACCTCGCGCCGGTGAACACGGGCGTGCCCAGCGGACTGGATCTGGACCGCAACGGCGAGGTGGGCGGCCCCAGCATGTCCCGCAACGGCGGCAACGACGCCTGGGGCTTCGGCCTGCATCCCGGGCAGTACGGCATGCTGGTGTTGTCGCGCTATCCGATCGATGCGGCACAGGTGCGCACGTTCCAGCTGTTGAAGTGGAGCGCGATGCCCGATGCGCGTCAGCCGCGCGATCCCGCCAGCGGCCAGCCCTGGTATACGCCAGCGATCTGGTCGCAACTGCGGCTGTCGTCGAAATCGCACTGGGACGTGCCGGTTCGCAC
>DATDBD010000113.1:0-7377 GCA_036525015.1 Lysobacter sp. | reverse complement strand
GCGGCAGATGGACGAGCAGGCCAGGGTGTTGGATGCCGAGTCCGATCGCATGGAAGCACAGATGAAGCCCATGGAAGGCCTGAGCCGGCAGATGGAAGAAGCGAGCAAGCCGATGGACGCCCTGGGCAAGCAGATGGACGCACTGGGCAAGCAGCAGGAGAAGCTGGTGGAACAGGCGGAGCGCGAGACGCAGAAGCTGATCTCCGAAGCGATGGCCCAGGGCCTCGCGCGTCCCGTGGCCGGCAGCACCAAGCGATAACGGCCGCGAAGGGCTCGCGCTCGCGCGGGCCCTTCTCCTTCACGAAAATATCGCTGGGACGGCGGCACGACCGCGCCGCCGCATGTCCATGGCCGGCATCCGTTAGCATCCCGACAAGCCCTTCAGCCTGATCCGACGCATGCCCGCTGCCATCGAGGAACTCCGGCTCACCGGTCCCGCCATCACGCTGGAGGGCATCGTCGATGGCGCGCGGCCGATCGTGTTGCGTGGGCTGTGTCGCGACTGGCCCCTCGTGAAGCTCGCGCTGCAGTCGGATACCGCATTCGCGCAAGGCCTGGTCGCCCATGACAACGGCACGCCGGTCGATGCGCTATTGATGCCGCCCGATGCGCACGGCGTCGTCGGCTACAACGCGGCTATGGACGGCTTCAACTACAAGCATTTCCGCGTGAGCGTGACCCAGGTGCTGCAACGCCTGGCGTCGTACAGCCGGCAGGACGACATTCCGGGCCTGGCGATGCAGAGCGCGCTGATCCAAACCAGCCTGCCCGGCTTGTTGGAGAGCCATTCGATTCCATTCCTCGACCCGGCCATCCAGCCGCGCCTGTGGATGGGCAACCGGGTCACCACGCCTGCGCATTTCGACAGCTCGCACAACCTCGCCGTAGTGGTGTGCGGGCGACGACGCTTTACGCTGTTTCCTCCCGACCAGGTGAAAAACCTGTACGTCGGCCCGCTCGACTTCGCACCCACCGCGGCCGCGATAAGCCTGGCGCCGCTCGATGCCGTAGCCGATGCCCGTTACCCGCGCCTGCAGGGCGCGCTGGACAACGCGCAGATGGCCGAGCTGGAACCGGGCGATGCGATCTACATCCCGCCGGTGTGGTGGCACCACGTAGAGTCGCTCGAACGGCTCAACGCGCTGGTGAATTACTGGTGGCGCCCGGCGGCATTCCCGGGCCACATCGCCGAGCCGGGACTGGAGGCGCTGCTGCACTGCATCCTGGCATTCAAGTCGCTGCCCCGCCCTGAACGCGATGCGTGGAAGGTGCTGCTGGACCACTACGTCTTCGGCGACGAGGATCCAGCAGCGCACATCCCATCCTCACGCCGCGGCTTACTGGGCCCGCTGACGCCGGAGATGGTGGCCAGGCTGAAGCAACTGATGACCAAGTAACCCGCCGGCAATTTCAGCGTTTCGCCGGCTGCAGCGCCCGCCGCGCGAACAGCACGCAGATGACCCCGAACACCATGTGCGCGACGATGCTGGCGCTGATCCAGTCCAGGTGCGCGAACGAGGGCGACCGGCCCACGCGCGACAGCGGCATCACCACGAAATTCATCACCACGTACAGCACGACACCGTAGAGCGGGCCGTACAGCCACGGCCGGCGGAGCAATTGCGGCACGCGCCTGGCCACCAGCGTGTACGTCACCACGAACGTCGTCGCCATGAACACATGCAGCGCCGCACCCAGCCAGGCCGACGTCAGGCCGCCCTCATAACTGCCCTTGCCGAGTACGCCGACGGCGATTGTCTGGAATACGCGCGTCAGCCCGGCCTGCGTCCACGAGAACCACAGCGTGGTGGCAAAGGCGATGTCGCCGATGGCGACAAGCAGCCCGCCGAGCAGTACCTGCCGCCAAGCGATGGCGGCCGGTTGGGAAAGGCCTGGGTAGGACATGGTCGATCTCCCGAAGGGTTCCGTGGAATGGGGACGGCGATCATCGGACGGCCGGCCCGTTGACGCGAGTATCAGGCATGTTGGGGCGCGTGCCGGTGGCCTGCGATCCCATTGCCACTGGCACATGCCCGGAACGGGACCAGGTTTACACTGTGCGTGGCCCACTTTGCTGCCCGCCGGCAGCGGGGGTTGCTGCAAATGTTCCCCTGGCTTCTCGCGTTGGCCCTGACGGTTTCCGCGCCCGCCCCCGTGGCGGTCGCGTACCCCGCGCCGGTGCCCGCCCCACCGGAACAGGTCATGGCGATACCGCCCGCATTGCAGGCACGCCTGCACGACGAAGTGCTCGCCGACCAGCCTTCGCAATCGCAGCGGCTCGAACGCCTGGCGCACTTCATGTTCGACCCGCAAACCGGCCTGGGCATGACCTACCAGGAAGATGCCACCTACACCGTCGAAGGGGCCTACGACACGCGAAAGGCCAATTGCCTTGCCTTCACCATGCTGTTCCTGGCGCTGGCACGCGAGGCGGGGCTGGACGCGTATCCACAGGAAATCCTGCAAACACTGTCGTGGCACCAGGACGGGGACATCGTCTACCGCAACAGCCACGTCAATGCCGTCGTGCGGATCGGCGCGCGCCATTACACGGTGGATGTCGCCGGAGACTCGGTGATCGCGCGCGACCAGCCCATTCCCGTGTCCGACGCGCGGCTGCTCTCGCACTACTACAACAACCTGGCCGTGGAACTGCTCGCGCGCAAGCAGCCCGGGCCCGCAGCGCAGTACATAGCCACGGCCCTGCAACTCGATCCATCGCATGCGCCGCACTGGAGCAATGCGGGAGTGATCCGCCTGCGCAACGGAGACGCGCGCGCCGCCGAAGATGCCTACGAACGGGCGCTGGCATTGGAGCCGGACGAGCCCGGTGCGCTGTTCAACATGGCGGGGCTGGCGCACCGACAGGGCGACAGTCGGCGCGAGGCCGAGTTCCGCAAGCGCCTGGATGCCGTTCAACGGAAGGACCCGTTCTATCAGGTCCTGCAGGCCATCCAGTACGAACGCGCCGGCGATTACCCGGCGGCGATCAGGCACTACCGGCGCGCCATCCGCCTGCACCCGGACGAACACCGCTTCTACTCCGCCCTCGCCCGCGCCTATCTCGGCGCCGGCGATACGCGTCGCGCCGCGAAGGCGCTGGCCCGTGCCCAGCGCCTCAGCGACGGCGAGCAGCGCGCCGCCTACCGCGCACAGCTCGACCAGCTGCGGCGGGTATCGAACTGACCGGACAGGAGGCCAACTACGGTTTCGCCCGGCCGAGATCGACCGCTTTCACCGTTAGGGCAGACATCGCGGGGCGCCATCAACCGCGTGGGCGCAATGGACGCAGCTCCTGCTCCGGGTCGGAAGTGACCCTCCGTCTGGAGAAAGGATTGCGAATGCCGATGGCATGGCTTGGGTGGATATTGCTGGCCGTGGTCGTACTGGTATTCAGCGGCCTGTTGCTGGCCAGTCGACTGACGCCACGGGCCACCGGTGCGCCGGGTACCACGCTGCCGCTGCAGCCCACGCAGACGATGATCGACCGCGGGCTGGCCGCACAGCTGCAATTGCATCCAGGCCAAACCGGCACCGCCATGCTGAACCACGGACTGGACGCGTTCGCCGCCCGCGCCGCCAGCGCCCGTGCCGCGGGACGCAGCCTGGATCTGCAGTACTACATCTGGCACGACGATCTGGTGGGCAGCCTGCTGGCACGCGAAGTGCACGACGCCGCCAGTCGCGGTGTGCGGGTGCGCATGCTGCTCGACGACATCAACGCGCATGGGCTCGATCCCGCCCTGATGGCACTGGACGCGCATCCGAACATCGAAATCCGCCTGTACAACCCGTTCCGCAATCGCGCCGGTTTGTGGCGGCTGGTGGAAATGGTGCAACGCGTCTTCAGCATCAACCATCGCATGCACAACAAGGCGTGGATCGCCGACGGACGCGTCGCGGTGGTCGGCGGGCGCAATATCGGCAACGAGTATTTCGACGCCCACGAATCGGTGAACTTCCGCGATCTCGACCTGGTGATCGCGGGGCCGGCCGTCACCGAGGCCAACACCATCTTCGACGACTTCTGGAACAGCGCCTCGGTGGTCCCGATCGCGGCGCTCACCGAACCGGACCCAGAGGCTTTGCGGGCCTACCTTGCCGGCACCGCGAACCGATCCAACACCGCCGCCGCCCGGCAATATCTGGAGCGGGTCTGGTCATCGCTGCAGGAGGGACTGCAACAAGGGCATGGCCTGCACTGGAGCGACGGCATCCACGTCGCCTCCGATCCGCCGCAAAAGACACGGGGCGACGACCGCAGCCACTGGCTGGTGGAACGGCTGGTCGCGCAACTCCATACCAGTCGGCGCGAGGCCTTGCTGATCTCGCCCTACTTCGTACCCGGCGATGCCGGAACAGATGCGCTGGCGGCGCTGGCGCGCACAGGCGCCCACGTCGGCATCGTGACCAACTCGCTCGCTGCCAACGACGTGCCGGCCGTGCACGGCGGCTACATGCGCTACCGAGGTCGCCTGCTCGACAGCGGCATCCGGTTGCACGAAATCCGTCGCAGCGGGCCGCGCTCAAGCGGACTGTTCGGCAGCAGCGGCGCCAGCCTGCACACCAAGGCTTTCGTCATCGACGGCACGCGAGGCTTTGTCGGCTCGTTCAACCTCGATCCGCGCTCGGCGACCCTCAACACCGAGATGGGCGTGCTGTTCGAGGATCCGATCCTGGCCGAGTCGCTGCGCCAGGAGTACGAGCGGCTGGCGAGCCCCGAACTCAGCTATCAGGTGATGCGCAACAGCCGCGATGGCCGATTGCAGTGGATGGACGCCAGCGAGTCGCCGCCACGCGAGTTCAGCCACGAGCCCGATGCCGGCGTGATGGCGCGCATCACGGCGCGCGTGCTGAGCTGGCTGCCGATCGAATCGCAGCTGTAACCGGCGCTATCAAGCGTTAGCGGCCCCAGGCCCTGCCTCGGGAAGATCAACCGCGCTGCAATGCGCGAAACACCTTCACGATCGCGTCCGCGCTTCTTGCGACGTCTTCTTCCGACGTCGCCCAGTTCGATACCGAGATGCGCATCGCCGCCTGGCCGTGCCACGTGGTCCCTGCGAGCCAACAGGTGCCGCCTTGTTGCACGCCCGTGATGACCCGGCGGGTGGTGTCGTCGTCATCGGCAAAGCGGACCAGCACCTGGTTCAGCACGATGTCGTTGAGGATGCGCGCGCCGGATTCCGCGGACAGGATTTCGGCCACCTGGATTGCCCGCGCGCAGCAACGATCCACGAGGTCGCCGACGCCATCCCGGCCCAGTGCGCGCAGCGTCGCGTAGACCGGCACGCCGCGTGCGCGCCGCGAGAACTCGGGAACCCAATCGACCGCGTCCCGCTCGGTTCCTTGGGTCTGGATCAGGTATGCCGCAGTGGAAGTCATCGCCGCACGGTGGTCTTGCGCATGGCGGACGATGGCCACGCCGCTGTCGTAGGGCACATTGAGCCACTTGTGCGCATCGGTGGCCCAGGAATCGGCCAACTCGATGCCGTCGGCCAGCGCCGCGTGGCGATGGCTGGCACGCGCCCACAGACCGAACGCACCATCGACATGCAGCCAGGCCTGGTGGCGCTGCGCGATCGCGCCGATCTCGCGCAGCGGATCGACCGCACCGGTGTTCACGTTGCCCGCCTGCGAGCAGATGATCGTCGGGCCCTCGAGCGAGGCCATGAGCCCGGCCAGGCGGTCGGCGCGCATGCGTCCCTGTTCGTCGGACTCCACACGTTGAATCGACCTGGTGCCGAAGCCGAGGTAGCGCATGGCCACGTCGATGGTGATGTGCGCTTCGGCCGACGCCACGATGTTCACCCGCGGCGCACCGTACAGGCCGTCGGCTTCCACGTCCCAACCGGCGCGACGCAGCACGCCGTGACGGGCCGCTGCCAGGCAAGTGAAGTTGGCCATCTGGCAGCCGGTAACGAAGCCCACACCCGACTCGCGCGGCAGGTCGAACAGGTCCAGCAGCCATCCCGCCGCCACCTCCTCCACCACCGCCACCAGCGGCGAGATCACGTAGATGCCGGCGTTCTGGTCCCAAGTCGACACCAGCCAGTCGGCCGCCAGCGCGACCGGGTAGGCACCGCCGATCACGAACCCGAAATAGCGCGGCGAACTGCACGCCACGGTCCCGCGCACCGCCTGCGTCGCGAGCAGGTCGATCACCGCCTCGCCGGCCTCGCCCCCCGCCGCCAACGGAGCGCCGAGGGCAGCAAGCAATTCATCGCGAGTGGCCGATGCGTCGACGTGCCGGTCCGGTAGTTCGCGCAGGTATTCGAACGCGTGATCATGGGCCCGTTCCAGGAGCGGGCCGAAGGGGTTGGCGGTCATTCCGGACTCCTGCACGCGCGAGGACGGGCCACAGTGTGCACTCTCCTCGTGGCGTGCCGGTAGGCGCCCCGCCGCGCCCCCCATCTATCCCGAGGCTGAAGAATTCAGCTGGACCGTCCGGATTTCACGCGGACTTGCTTTACGAAAGCGCGGGCAGGCGGCAATAGTTCCCGCATGAGCCGCGCAACCACTGGTAACACCACCGCACCGGAAGCGGAGGGAGTCGTCGTGGAAATCGTCATGGAGGTCATCGAAACCGCGGACGTGCTTGGGGGTTTCCTGTGCACGACGCGGCCGGTTACGGAAGACGCGGGCATCCTCGTCTCCCCGGCGCAACCGTCGGGCGACGAGGTGCCGGCCGGATATCGGAGTGCATACTGGTCCCGGCACTAGGCCGGATGGGGTGCCGGCACCTCTGTCCGGGACGTAGCACGTCCAGGGATCCGATATCCGGCCCGGCTCACTCACAACATCCCGCTTCGCTGGCAACTCCATAGGTCCAGATTGTCCGATCGAGGAACGCAGTCCATGATCCACGTTGCCGCAGCCAACGATGCCCCCGGGCTCGAATCCACGAACGGCCACGCATTGCATGTCTACGACAACGAGAGCGTCTTTCTCGACACGCTGGAAGGATTCGTGGCAGGTGGCTTGCGCCGCGGCGAGGCGGTGATCGTCGTTGCCACCTCGGCGCATCTCTATTCGCTCGACTATCGCCTTGGAACATCGCCTATCGATATCCAGGCGCTTCGGGACGACGGCAGCTTCATCTGCATCGAAGCGGACACCATGCTCGCGAGCCTGATGGTGGACGGCCGCCCCGATGAAGCCTCGTTCAACCTCAATATCGCGCAGCTCGTCGAGCAGGCGCATGCCGGCGGACGGCGCGTGCGGGTGTTCGGCGAAATGGTCGCGCTGCTGTGGCATCGAGGCGAACACGAGGCCACCATCGAACTTGAGCGACTGTGGAGCAAACTGTGCTCGAGGCTCGAATTCTCGCTGCTGTGCGCCTACCCGCGTTCGGCCGAATCGGCGCAGGCCTTCGGCTCG
>DATDBD010000112.1:0-21394 GCA_036525015.1 Lysobacter sp. | reverse complement strand
TGACCTACTTTCCGATCTTCAAGGGGCTGACCCACTACGCCAACCCCGCCGTGGAGGAAGCGCGCGCCAACGCGCCGGCCGTGGTGCATGCCGACCCGGCCACCTGCTCGTTCCAGTTCGACCCGATCGGAAAGAAGGTCTACACCAACTCCTGCGACATCGCCGCCGCAGCGCTGGCCAAGGCCGGTATTCCTTACGAAGTACAGGTCAGCCCTGCCGGTTCGCGGGCCAAGGTATCCATCGGCGGATCCGAAGTGTCGGCCTACGAAGGCGCCGGGCTGGGCAAGGACGATGGAAAGGCGCACGCCGATGCATTCGGCAAGCAGCTCAAGAGCGCGCTCACCGCCGCCGGCTATCCGGACAAGGCAGACCCGGCCCGCATCAACAAGCCGATGGTGCTGGCGCTGCTGTGGCTGCTGGTGCTGTACGTGACGATGGTCTATGGCCCGATCGCCGCCTGGCTGGTGGAGCTGTTCCCGACGCGCATCCGCTACACCTCGATGTCGCTGCCGTACCACATCGGCAACGGCTGGTTCGGTGGGTTCCTGCCGACGATCTCCTTTGCGCTCGTCGCCGCCACCGGCAACATGTACTACGGCCTGTGGTACCCGATCGTCATCGCGCTGATGACGTTCGTGATCGGATCGATGTTCCTGCACGAGACCAAGGATGTGGACATCCGCAACTGATCTCTCTCACGGCTGCACCTGCAACGACAACGCCGGCCTTGTGTCGGCGTTGTCGTTTTTGCACGAGAGAATGTGATTGATCACGAAGATGTGCAGGACGCGAGTCCGCACCTGTTGCGTAAGCGAAGAAGCTCCGTGAGCCACGTGGTCTTAATCGACCACTGCCGAATCAGCGCAACAGACCTACTGCGGCGGAGCCGCCAACTCACGCGCGTCGAGGAAGCCATCGCGGTTTCGGTCCTGACGACCGAACGTGGACGCCAGCTTCTCGCGGTGCTCGATCAGGCTGACCGGATTGCCGCGACCGCCGGGCAGTTCGGCGGGGGTGAGCACGCCATCGCCATCCAGGTCCATGCGCATGAACGCGTAGCTCATCCAGTCCTGGTATTCGGTCAGCGCGACGCGGCCATCGTGGTCGCTGTCCATGCGCGAGAGGTAATCGCCTGTGGCGTCCACCTGTGCAATCGCGACTGCGCAGTGCGCGAGCACAAGCGCCGCGAGCAGCAATGGCGAACGCACGCCTGAAGGAAAGAATCCGGACAAGAAAAAGCCCGCACGTGACGGCGCGGGCTTCTTCGGCGGATGCATGGGCATCAGCGGCTTCAAGATCAGGCCCGCGCCGGTACCAGCGCGTAGCCCTTCAGTCGGGCGGAAAACGCCTGCAGCTGCTGGTTGCCGCTGGCCTCGGCCTCAGCACACCATGCCTGCAGCCTGGCGAGTGTGGCCTGCGCGTCGTGCGAGCGGTCGTCGAGCACCTGCGCCAGGCGCTGGCGGTAATCGGCCAGCGTGGCGATGCTGGGGCGCTCGGCGACCCAGGCCTGCAGCTTGGCGCGCTTGTCGTCGTCGAGCCAGCGGCCGCCATCGGCCAGGCCGTGACGCAGCTTGCGCGGCAGCTTGAACTTGGCCTCACGCAGGGCGGGCAGGGTGACGTTGCGGTAGTAGTCGGTCATTGCCTGGAAGCGGATCGCCAGCAGCGCCTTCAGCGTCTCGCCGTCGGGCATCGCGATGTTCGGACGCACGTCGAGTGTCGGCGCCACGCGCAGCACCTTGGCCAGACGCAGCTTCTCGAGCACCTTGATCGCGCTCCAGCCGATGTCGAACTCCCACTTGCGCAGCGCGAACTTGGCCGAGCTCGGGAAGGCGTGGTGGTTGTTGTGCAACTCTTCGCCGCCGATCCAGAAGCCCCACGGGGTCAGGTTGGTCGCGGTGTCGGTGGTCTCGAAGTTGCGGTAGCCCCACCAGTGGCCCAAGCCATTGACGACGCCGGCGGCCCAGAACGGAATCCACAGCATCTGGATCGCCCACACCGCCACGCCGGCGAAGCCGAACAGCGCGAAGCTGATGAACAACATCAGCGTCGGCCCGAACGTCGCGTACCGGGTGTAGAGGTGGCGCTCGATCCAGTCGTCCGGGCAGCCCTTGCCGTACTTCTCGATGTCCTCGCGCTGGCCGCGCGCGTCGCGGTACAACTCGACGCCGCGCCACATCACCGTATCGATGCCCTTGAACATCGGGCTGTGCGGATCTTCCTCGGTCTCGCACTTGGCGTGGTGCTTGCGGTGGATCGCCGCCCACTCCCTGGTGATCATGGAGGTGGTCAGCCAGGTCCAGAAGCGGAAGAAGTGCGCCAGCACGGGATGGAAGTCGACGGCGCGATGCGCCTGCGAGCGGTGCAGGTACAGCGTGACCGAGAAGATGGTCAGCTGCGTCACCACCAGCAGGTAGATCAGCAACTGGCCCCAGCTGGCCTGGACCAGGCCGCCGGCGAGGAAATCGAGCAGGGAAGCGGACATTGAAAACTCCGGAGAACCACGGATAGACCGGCAGAGCACAGTCCAGCGCGAATAATGCCAGCACGGTCGCACCCTTCGCGCGGGTATGGCCTTGAACTGTGATGGGGACGTTCAGGCCCCGTGGCAAGCCCGTTATCTGTGCGTCATCGGGCCGGTTCGCGGGCCCGCCATTCAGTCGGGCCTGCTATTCAGCTGAGGCCTTGGCGATGCGTTTGCGCAGACGCGCCAGAGTCGGCTTGGCGTAGTTTCGCAGGGCCTCGCGCTGGGTCGGATCAAACGGGGAATCGGACCGGCAATGATCCAGCAACAGGGTCAGGTCCTGCGCCTGGCCCAGTCGCTCGGTGGTGCGCTTGTCGAACAGGTCCGGGGCGCCGGCTGCCGGGCTCAGGCCAATCGCGTCCAAGGCGCGCCGCTGCTGCGAAGCCCGTCGCGCACGCCGGCGCCAGCGATGCCAGTCGGCGTCCTCCATGGAGTGGACCGCGCGCGATTTCGCGTCGTGCATCCGCGCGTCGCTATCGGCCAGCGCGACGCGCAGCGCCGAAGGCGTAAGCCGTGGCCAGGTCAGGGCCGGCAGCGCCGAGCGCAGCACGGCGATCAGTTCGCGCCGCTGGACCAGGTCCGGATCCAGGAGCAACTCGGTCTCGGCGCGCGCGGCGCGCGCGGCTACCGCGGCGTCGTGGCCCTGTTTCAGCCACTGTCGCGTCTCGTCGTCGAGCTTGCCTTCCAGCAAACGCTCCAGGGTTTCGACCAGGGCATGCACGTCGCGCAGGTCCGACAGGCCCGTGTTGACGCGGCGCAGCCCGCGGTCGATCAGGGCGGCGCCGGGGCCGAGGATGCCGTTGCCCAGATTGAGCGCCGCGCGGGTCCGGCGCAGCGCTTTGCGGGCGCGATGGACGCCCTCGTGCACGGCCTCGCCGGGTTCGCCCAAGGCGGTTTGGGCCTGTTCCAGTTCGCCCAGAGTGTAGGCAAGCAATCCCTCTCCCGGCGGTGGCATCGTCGGGGAAGGGATCGTATTGGCCTGGCTTGGTGGCACTGGCTGACCGTTTTGTCTTGCATTGGATAGTACGCTGGTGGCATGCCCGAGTTACCTGAAGTCGAAACCACTCGTCGTGGGCTGGCGCCGCATGTCGAGGGCCGCATCGTTACCACCGCGACCCTGCGCCGGCCTGACCTGCGCTGGCCGATACCGCCGGAAATCTCCGAGGTGCTACCCGGCCAGCGCATCGACGCCGTGCGCCGCCGCGCCAAGTACCTGCTGCTGGATACCGTTGCGGGCAGCGCGCTGCTGCACCTGGGCATGTCGGGCAACCTGCGCGTGGTCCCGGCCGATACGCCGGTGCGCGCGCACGACCACGTCGACCTCGCACTCGATTCGGGCCGGCTGCTGCGCCTAAACGATCCCCGCCGATTTGGCTGCCTGTTGTGGCAGGCGCCCGGGGAGGTGCACGAATTGCTGGCGGGGCTGGGGCCGGAACCGCTGTCGGAAGACTTCGACGGCGACTACCTGTTCGGGATGAGCCGCGGGCGCAGCGCGCCGGTGAAGACCTTCCTGATGGACCAGCGGGTCGTGGTCGGCGTCGGCAACATCTACGTGGCCGAGGCGTTGTTCGCGGCCGGCGTGTCGCCGCTGCGTGCTGCCGGCAAGGTCTCGAGGGATCGCTATGCGCAGCTGGCAGACGCCATCCGCCGCATCCTCGGCCACGCCATCACCCGCGGCGGCACCACGTTGCGCGACTTCATCAGCCCCGACGGTGCGCCGGGTTACTTCGAGCAGGAACTGTCGGCTTACGGCCGCGGCGGAGAGCCCTGCCCGCGCTGCGGGCGCCCGCTTAAACAGGCGTCGATCGGCCAGCGCGCCACCGTGTGGTGCAGCCACTGCCAGCGGTGAGCACGCCGACAGCTCGCCTGTTCACGCAATTTTGGTGCCAGTTCTTCACACACCACTCCGATGGGGGACGCGTTATAGTCGGGCCCTAACCAGTGGGGGAGTCATGGCCGATACCGCCGACATCACGCTACTGCTGGACGCAGCACGTGAAGGTGACCGCGGCGCGTTGGATCGCGTCCTGTCCACGCTCTACCAGGAGCTGCATACGATGGCCCGGCGGCAACTCGCCGGCCAGCACGGCCAGACGCTCGATGCGACCGCACTCGTGCACGAGGCCTACCTCAAGCTCGTCGGACGCCGCGAGGCGCAGTTCGACGATCGCGCGCATTTCTTCGCCTACGCCGCTTCGGCAATGCGCAGCGTCGTCGTCGACTACGCGCGCCAACGCCTGGCGCAAAAGCGCGGCGGCGATCTGCACCGCGTCACCGAATTGCCCGACGACGTCGAAGGCGGCCTGCGCCTGGACGAGGAGACTCTCGGCCTGGACACGGCACTGACCAAGCTGGCGGGCGTCGATCCGCGCCTGGCGCACGTGGTGGAGTTGCGCTATTTCGCGGGATTGTCGGAACTTGAAATCGCCGCGCTGCTGCAACGTTCCGAGCGCAGCATCCGTCGCGACTGGCAGAAGGCCCGCCTGTACCTGCTGGCCTCGCTGAAAGAAACCTGAGGCCGGCATGTCCTCCCGCGCTCCACGGTCGGGCTCGGGTTTGGCTCCGCGACGGGCCCGGCGTATTGCATGCAGTGGTTTTACAGCCACGACCTCTCCCGGCTTCGTGGTGATCTGAGCCTCCATGGACACCGAGCGCTGGCAACGGTTGTCTCCCCTGCTCGACACGCTCTTTGAGCTGGACGTGGACGAACGCGTGGAGCGACTGCGCGTGCTGCGCGACGTGGATCCGGCGCTGGCCGACGAAGTCGAGTCGCTGATGGCGCTGGAGCAGGACAGCGAGGACTTCATGGCCGAGCCGCTGGTCGCGCCGCTGCTGGGCGCGCGCGCCGGCGGCGAGATCGGTCCGTATCGGCTGGAAAGCATGCTGGGCGAAGGCGGCATGGGCCAGGTCTGGCTGGCGGCGCGCGCCGATGGCCTGTACCAGCGCCGCGTGGCGCTGAAGCTGCTGCGTCCCGGCCTGACCGACACCAACCTGCGGCTGCGCTTCACGCGCGAGCGGCAGATCCTGGCGCGGCTGGCGCATCCGCACATCGCGCGACTGCTCGACGCCGGCGTCAGTAGCGACGGATTGCCGTATCTGGCGCTGGAGTACGTCGAAGGCGAGCCGATCACCGACTACTGCCGCAACCACCGCACGCCGCTGGAAGCGCGG
Source organism: Lysobacter sp. (assembly GCA_036525015.1). GTDB lineage: Bacteria > Pseudomonadota > Gammaproteobacteria > Xanthomonadales > Xanthomonadaceae > Lysobacter_J. The sequence goes on along the minus strand of DATDBD010000112.1, from coordinate 15,702 downwards.
CTGCGCATGTTCCAGCAGATCTGCGATGTGGTCAGCCACGCGCACGCCAACCTGATCGTCCACCGCGACCTCAAACCGTCCAACATCCTGGTAACGCCCGGCGGCGACATCCGCCTGCTCGACTTCGGCATCGCCAAGCTGCTCGACAACGATGCACCGAGGGTCGAGCAGACCCGCACCGGCGTGCGCACTTTCACGCTGCACTACGCCGCGCCCGAGCAGATCCGCGGCGAGCCGGTCACGACGATGACCGACGTGTACTCGCTGGGCGTGGTGCTGTACGAGCTGCTCACCGACACCAAGCCCTACAAGCTCAAGCGCCAGACCGATGCGGAGTGGGAGGAGGCGATCCTCGCCGCCGATCCGCAGCGTCCCTCGCAGACGGTGCAGCGCCATGCCGAGGACGCAGAGGCCGACACGCCGTTGCTGCGCCGCCGCGCGCGCCAGCTCGCCGGCGACCTCGACAACATCGTGCTCAAGACGCTGTCCAAGCGACCCGAGCAACGCTATCCGTCCGTCGAAGCGCTGGCGCTGGACCTGGAACGTTACGAATCCGGGCGGCCGGTGCAGGCACGTCCGCAAAGTCTGGGCTACCGATTCAACAAGTACGTGCATCGCCATCGCTGGGCGCTGGCGACCGGCTCGGTGGTCACGCTGGTGTTGAGCATGGCGTTGCTGATCGTGGCCTGGCAGGCCCGCCAGGCCGTGGCCGAGGCCAGCCGCGCGCAGGCGATGCAGGACTTCATGGTCGGCCTGTTCGCCAGCGCGGGCGGTTCGGCCGAAGGGCAGTCTCTCGACCTTCGCGGCCTGCTTGAGGCCGCCGTCGAGCGCGGCAATCGCGAGCTGGCACGCCAGCCACGCGCACGTGCAGAACTGTTCGGCGTGATCGCACGCGGCCGCATCGGCTTGGGCGACTATCGCGAGGCCAAAGCGCTGCTCGACCGGCAGGCCGCGATCATCGCCAACACCGGCTCGATCCCGTTGAGCCTGTTGCTGGAATCGCTGACCTTGCGCGGCCAGGTGCTGGGGCAGCTTGGCGACGCCCGTGAGTGCATCGACCTGATGCTGCCGCAGCTGGCGGCGGTGCGCCGCGAGCAGGCGCAGCTGCCTTCGCAGTCGAGCGGGTTCTATTCGCAGCTGGGCCGCTGTCGCCGCGCCAACGGCGAAAGACAGGGCGCACGGCAGCTGTTCGAGCGATCGCTGGCACTGCGCCGTGAGATCGGCGATACCGTCGGCGAAGTCGAAAACCGCATGGACCTGGCCGGCTTGCAGGTCGACGTGGGCGCGACCGCGCTTGCGCTGGGTCAGTATCGGGAAACGACGAACCAGTTGCGTCACGCCGCGGGCGATCGTCATCCGCTGCTGATCCCCCTGTATCGCAACCTGGCCATGCTGCAGCGGGAGTTGGGCCAGCCGGAGGGTGCCGAACGCGATCTGATCGGCGCGCTGGCGATCGCCCTCGACCTCAACGGCGCCCAGCATGCGGTGACCTTGCAGGTTCGCCGTGAGTTGGCCGCGGCACGGGTCGACCAGGGCCACTTTGCCGATGCCGCGCGCGAGTTGCGCGAGGTGCATCGACGGCTGGTCGAGCGGCACGGGACCGGGCACGAGAGCCTGGCGGAGAGCTACCACGACCTCGCTCTGGTGCAATGGGAGCTCGGGCAGGTCGACGAAGCCCTGGCGTCGCTGTCGCGTGCGGCGGTGATGTACCGTCGCAGCGGCCGCGACGAGCTGCTGGCCAAGGCGCGCTTCGACCAGGCCCAGGTGCTGCATGCCCTTGGACGCGACGCCGACGCGCGACCCTTGTTGCAGGAGTCGCGCAAGCTGCGCGAACTGCGCTTTGGCGCGGAACACCCCGTGGTGGGCGACACCGACAGACTGCTGGGCGAAATCCTGGTGGCGATGAATGAGCACGCGGCGGGCATGGGGCATCTGGCCAACGCCGTGCGTCTGACTCGCAATGGCTACGGCCCCACGCACGCCGGTACCCGGCGCGCCGAACTCGCCCTGGCCCGGCAACAGGCGCTCGATGGCGACGAGGCAGCGCTGTTGAAACTGGACAGCCTGGCGGCGCTTGCGGTGAGCGATCCTGCATTGCGGCAGGTGGCCTGGCTGGCCGGCGGTTATGCGGCGCAACTGCGTTGCAGTGGTCCGCAACAAGATCGCGCGGCGCGAACGCTGAACAACCTGCGCGGCAGGCTGCAGCAGATGCAACCCGACGGCAGCGCGGTGGCTCGGGAAATCGCCGAGCTCAGCAGCGACTGCCAGGCGGAGCGGGTGGCGCGGCGCTGACTTCGGACGGCAGGCCGGTTACAACGGCAGCGGTGGCTGCAGTGGCTCGATCTCGCCTTCGCCGCGCATCACCTTCTTGTATTCGGCACGTGAAACCGACACGTAACGGTCGTTTCCGCCGATCTCGACCTGCGGCCCCTCGCGCACCGCGCGACCTTGCGCATCCACGCGCACGACCATCGTGGCCTTCTTGCCGCTGTGGCAGATGGTCTTGATCTCGGTCATCTCGTCGGCCCACGCCAACAGGTACTGGCTGCCCTCGAAAAGCTCGCCGCGAAAATCCGTGCGCAGCCCGTAGCACAGCACCGGGATGCGCAGCAGGTCGACGACCTCGGTCAACTGCCACACCTGGGCCTTGCTGAGGAATTGCGCTTCATCGACCAGCACGCAATGCAGCGTGCCGTGCGCGGTGATGTCGCGACGGATGATCGCTTCCAGGTCTTGGCCGCGATCGAAGGCGATGCCGTCGGCGCGCAGGCCGATGCGCGAGGCCACGGTGCCGGCGCCGGCGCGGTCGTCCAGGCGCGGCGTCAGGATCGCCACGCGCATGCCGCGCTCACGGTAGTTGTGCGCCGATTGCAGCAGCGTGGTGGTCTTTCCGGCGTTCATCGCCGAGTAGTAGAAGTAGAGCTTGGCCATGCGCACAGTGTAGTGAGTCGGTGCATATGGCCGCACGCCTTGACACACGCGATGCGGGGTCGTCGCCACTGGCGGCGGCCCCGTCGTCCAGCGCATTACTTGTCGGCGTCGCGTCCCGGGTCGGCCTTGTCCACGGCAGGCACCTTGCGCACTTCGCCCACGTTGACCTGACCCGCGCCGATCTGCCTGAGCAGCGCCTTCAGGCTGACATCCTCCCCCTGCCAGTAGGCGGCAGGACGTGTGCGGTTGGCGGCGTAGTACTCGGTGCCGGTCGATTTGACCGGGCCGAAACTGGAAGTGGCGCCACCGGCCCACAAATCCGGGCGTCCCATCGATACGTCCAGGCGCGAAGTCAGCAGGCCGACGCGGCTGCCGGTCTGGGTGCGCATGAACCGGCGCAGTTCCGCATCGGCGCGTTTGCGCGTCGCGTCGTCCCCATACCTGGCGAAGTACTGCGGGCCGATCTCGAGCGCACGGCGCTGTTGGTCCGGATCGAGTCCGTTCCAGATACGTTCGCGGATCTGCAGCAGGTCCGCGTTATTGCCGCGCTCGGCGGCCAGGTCGGCCCAGACGTAGGCCACGGCCGGGTCGCGATCGACGCCGTCGCCGTTCCAGTACATCAGCGTCAGGAAGTGCTGCGAGAGTTTGTCGCCGTAGGACGCCGCTCGCTCGAAATGCTTGCGCGCCTCATCGACGCGGCCGTTGTCGTAGGTCCAGATGCCGTGCCAGCGGCTGAGTTCGTTGGGGTGTCCGGACGCCTGCAGCAGGGCGGTCTGGTAGGTGTCCAGGTTGATGGCCCGCGGTTCGGCGGCGGGATGTTCCTGCGTGGGTCCCTCCATCGCCTGCGCCGGAATCAGCACCAGCGCGAGGGCGATCGACAGCAGCGTTGCAGCTGGCGAAATCATGACGTGCTCCTTGTCGGTGATCGGTGGATGTTCGGTCCTTGCGGAGACGGCCCATCACTTCCTGAGCACGAGCCGGCCCGACGGCGCGAACTTTGGCGGACGTTACGCCGTCCTTCCCGGTTCCATCGCCTGCTTAATGCCCGTCGCGGCCGTCGTCCCTGTCGGAGGATGCCTTGCGCACCTTGCCCACCTCGACCCTTGCCCCGATCAGGGCGCGCAGGTGCTTGTCCTCGGCCTTCCAGTAGGCGGCCGGTTCGGTGCGACGGGCGGCGTAGAATTCCGTGCCGGTCGTTCTGATCTGGCCGAAGCCTGACCAGACCCCTCGCGGTCCCAATTCGGGACGACCCAGCGAGATGTCCAGCTTCGATGTCAGCGCGCCGACGCGGCTACCAGTCTGGTTACGCATGAACCGGCGCAACTCGGCATTCATGCGCTCTTGCGCCACCGCGTCGCCATAACGCGCGTGATAGCCCGGCCCGATCTCGCCCACTTGTTGCCGCTGCTGGGGGGTCAACTCGTCCCAGATCCGCTCGCGCAGGCGTAGCAGGTCCTGGCTGGTGCCGCGCTCGGCCGCGAGGTCGGCCCATACGTAGGCCAGGACCGGATCGCGGGGGGCACCTTCATCGCCGTTCCAGTACATCAGCGTCAGCGCGTGCTGCGAGAGTTTGTCTGCGTACATCGCGGCCCGCTCGAAAAACTCGCGCGCCTGGTCGATGTGGCCGTTCTGATAAGCCCACAGGCCGTGCCAACGGTTGAGCTCGTTCGGGTGCCCCGAGGCCTCCAGCAAGGCGGTCTCGTAAGTGTCCAGGGTGAGCGTGTGCTGCTCGCCGGCGCGCGCGGCGGGCAGTGCCAGTGCCATCGCCAGGGCGATCGTGAAATCTCTGCAAAAACGCGTGGTCCGACGGGCCATGTCGAGCTCCTTGTCCGGAGTTCCACCGCACGGGCGGCCTTGATGCGACCGCTCCCGCCAGGACGATACGCCCGGTTCAATGCCGCCAGCAAATCCGCCGAAAAGGCGTCATGGCGCATTGCGACGCCACGATGACGCCGCGTCATTTTTCACGGCGGACACGATCCGTTGCGGCCATCGCCCAGCGCTGCGCCACCGCCGGTGAAGTGACGCAGACGGCGTCGTCGGTGACGGTCGTTACGGCGCGCTCGAGCAACTGGATGTCGGCCTCGTGCTGGCGCGCCACGTGTGGATCCTCGAAGAAGATCGCGCGCTGGCAGCGTCGCTCCAGCACCAGGTCGGCGATCTGCGCGTCGCCGCCCATCGGGCCGCTTTCGTAGCGATGCGCCCAGGCCTGCTCCTGCGGCCAGCCGCGGCTCCACGCCATCTCGTTGAGGCGTTGTCCGGTGGTGCCGGTGGCGACGCGGCGCGCAAAGCGCGACAGCAGGTCGAAGTGCTCGGCGGCATAGGCCAGCATTTGCGGCTTCATCGCGTCGTGCGCGATCAGTGCGATCGTCTGCGATTCGAATGCATGAAGGCTGTTCGCACCAGGATCAGGCGCATATCCGGCCTGGATGCGCTCGACCTCGATCCAGTCGCGCGCGCCAGCGACGGTGGTGATGAACGGCTTGCCATGGATCACGCACTGGCGTTTTAGCGCGACTGCTTCGGGAAACGTCGAGGAAGGATCGACCGGATCGATCAGGTAGATCGCGCCGTCGAGCGTGCGCTGCGGTTCACCGAGACCGACGACCTCGGCCACCAGCTTCATCAGGCCGCCTTCGCGACCGTAGGGATAACGCTGCAATCCGCTGTAGCCCGGCAGCATGCCCGCAGCGATGATCGCGTCGCAGGTACGTCCCACGGCGTGAAGGTGCAGGTCGAGTTCGCGGATGCCCGCTTCGCAGGCACGCAGCCAGCGGAACAGGGCCGCCTCTTCGCTGAGGTGATGGAGACGGTTCGCGGCCAGGCCCAGGCGCATGGCGGCAGTCCTTGTGCGGGCGGGGCCACCAGTCTAAGGGCGGATCCGCGTTTATCTGGGGCCTGCATGCGCCGCCTGCTACGCCTGCGGATGGCGCACTCGCCATCCGCAGGAAAGCGACTCAAGGCCGGCGTTACGGCTTGGTGTTCCGTGCCGGTGCCACCGGTCCGATGCCGACGCTGCCGCGGCTGCCGAGTTCGGCGTCCTGGGCGGCCCAGTACGTGTCCATCTGGGTCCGCTCGGCGGAGTAGAACTCGTCGCCCTCGACGGTACCGGCCGAGTTGGCCGAAGCGGTCATCATGCCGGACGTCGAATTACCGAACGTTCCCTGGATCGGACCGCCCTGGGTGATGTCGATCTGCTGGTTGCGATAGCCCAACCGGCTTCCGGTCATGCTGCGCGCGAAGCGGCGAATCTCGGTTTCGGCGCGCGGCCGGGCGGTCTCGTCGCCGTACTTGGCGTAGTACTCCGGCCCCAGCGACGTAACCTGCTGCTGCTCCTGCGGCGTCAGACCGGCCCACATCTTCTCGCGGATCGCCAGCAGCGGCACCGAGCCACGCTCGGCTGCGAGGTCGGCCCAGATATAGGCGCGTGCCTTATCGACGGGTACGCCCTCGCCGTACCAGTAAATCAGGCTCAGGTAGTGCTGCGAGTACTTGTCGGCATAAAAGGCCGCACGCTCGAACCGGGTCACGGCCTCGTCGTAGTGGCCGCTCAGGTAGGACTTCAACCCGTGCAGGCGCCACTCCTCGTTCGGGTGGCCGATGGCCTGCTTCAGTTCTCCATCCACCCCCATGAAGTCGGGAGTGACCAGCTTGAGCGGCTCATCCTTGGTGGCCTGCTCGGCCGACGCGTTGAAGGCGGCCAGACCCAGCATGACGGCCAGCCATGCTCCCTTTCTGCAATACGTGTTCATGTTCAACCTCCTGCACGGAGAGAATCGGGCTTGGTGCCATCACAGCGCGGAACATGGCTCTGGGAAAGCACCACTCATCGCGGATCGGATGAGGCCAAATCCGCTGCTGTCGAGGTGCTGGCCGCGAACTCCAGCGGCCCGACGGCGACCTCGTCGGATGGGGACATCGCGGCCGTCCAGCGGACGTGAAGCGTGTTCAGGTTCACTCAGTCGCCTGAATAGCCCAGCCCGGTGGCCGCGACAGGTCGCAGGTCGGTACTGGCACAATACGCCGCCGCGTCCGCGGCAGTAAACACGACTAAATGCACGGTCTGAACCCCCCTCAACGCGCCGCCGTCCTGAACACCGACGGCCCCCTGCTTGTGCTCGCCGGCGCCGGTAGCGGCAAGACGCGCGTGATCGTCGAGAAGATCGCGCACCTGATTTCGTCGGGCCGCATGCCGGCCAAGCGCATCGCCGCCATCACCTTCACCAACAAGTCGGCGAAGGAAATGAAGGAGCGCGTCGCCAAGCGCATCAAGGGCGACGCGGCCGAAGGGCTGACCGTCTGCACCTTCCACGCGCTCGGGCTGAAGTTCCTGCAGATCGACCATGCCAAGGCCGGGCTACGCCGCGGCTTTTCGGTGTTCGACAGCGACGACAGCGCCGCGCAGATCAAGGACCTGCTGCCGCCGGGCAGCAAGCCCGACGCGATCGACGACATGCGCAACCTGATCTCGCGGGCCAAGAACGCCGGCTTGTCGCCGGAAGAGGCGCTGGCGGTGTCGAAGAGCCCGCGCGAGATGGAGGCGGCGCTGCTGTACCAGCGCTACCAGGCGCGTCTGTCGACGTTCAACGCGGTCGACTTCGACGACCTGATCCGCCTGCCGGTGCAGATACTGGAATCCGACGAGTCGGTGCGACTGGCCTGGCGCGAGCGCATCGGCTACCTGCTGGTCGACGAGTGCCAGGACACCAACGATGCGCAGTACCGCCTGCTCAAGGCGTTGGCCGGCGACAAGGGACTGTTTACCTGCGTGGGTGACGACGACCAGTCGATCTATGCCTGGCGTGGCGCCAACCCCGACAACCTGCTGCAGCTGGGCAAGGACTATCCGGCGCTGCAGATCGTCAAGCTGGAACAGAACTACCGCTGCTCCAACCGCGTGCTGCGCACGGCCAACGCGCTGATCGCGCACAACCCTCACGAATACCCCAAAACGCTCTGGAGCGACCAGGCCGACGGCGAGCGCATCCGCGTCTGGGAATGCCGCGACGGCGCGCACGAGGCGGAGAAGGTCGCGGGCGAACTCCACTTCCTCGCCGCCGCCAAGCAGGCGCCGTGGAGCGATTTCTGCATCCTGTTCCGCGGCAACCACCAGAGCCGCGCGCTGGAAAAGGCGCTGCAGTTGTTGCGCGTGCCGTACCACCTGTCGGGCGGCACTGCGTTCCTGGAACGCGGCGAAGTGAAGGACGCGCTGGCCTGGCTGCGCCTGATCGCCAATCCGGACGACGACGCGGCGTTTTTGCGTGCGGTGCAGTCGCCCAAGCGCGAAGTCGGCGCGACCACGCTGGCCAAGCTGGCGGAACTTTCACAGCACGCGGGCATGCCGATGTCGCGTGCCTGCGAGCAGATTGGCCTGCTGAAGCAACTGGCGCCGCGTGCGTCCAACGCGCTCGACGGCTTCGCCAACATCATCCGCCACCTGCGTGGCGAGGCGCAGCGGATCGCGCCCGGAGAGCTGGTTCGAGTGCTGGCCGACAAGAGCGGCCTGCTCGCCGCGATCCGCGCGCAGTGCAAGGACGAGGCCAGCTACCAGCGGCGCAAGGAAAACCTGGAAGAGTTGTCGGACTGGTTCGACGGCGGCAAGGGCGCGGGTCCGGGCGAACTGGCCGCGCAGCTGGCGCTGCTGTCGCACGCCGACAAGGGCGACGCCGGCAACCAGGTGCGACTGATGTCGCTGCACGCGGCCAAGGGGCTGGAGTTCCGCTACGTCTTCATCGTCGGCATGGAGGACGGCACGCTGCCGCACGAGATGGCGCTGGAAGAAGGCTCGCTGGAAGAAGAGCGCCGCCTGCTCTACGTGGGCATCACCCGCGCCAAGGAGCAGTTATGGCTCTCGCATTCGCGCGAGACCCAGCGTTGGGGCGACAAGATCCGCCTGCGGCCGAGCCGCTTCTTCGACGAGCTTCCGGCTGCCGAGATCCAGCGCGACGGTGCCGACCCCGTCGCCGATGCCGCCCGCAAGCAGGAGCGCGCCGTCGCCGGCTTCGCCGCGATCCGCGCGCTGTTGGACGAGGGCTGAGGCGTCATGCAGCTGCGCCGCGTCCACCACGTCGCGATCATCTGCTCCGATTACGCGCGCTCGAAGCATTTCTATACCCAGGTGCTGGGCCTGCGCGTGCTGGCCGAGGCGTACCGCGGGGCGCGCGATTCGTACAAGCTCGACCTGGCCTTGCCGGACGGCACGCAGCTGGAGCTGTTTTCGTTTCCGTCACCGCCACCGCGCCCGTCGTATCCCGAGGCCTGCGGGCTGCGTCATCTCGCGTTCGAAGTCGACGATGTCGCGGCGGCCGCCGAACGGCTGAAAGGGCAGGGCATCGAGGCGGAGCCGCTGCGCGTCGATGAGTTCACCGGCCGCCGCTTCACCTTCTTCGCCGACCCGGACGGATTGCCGATCGAGTTGTACGAGGTCGGTTGAACGGCCGTCATCCCCGCTTTCGCCGGGATGACGACCTGGCAGTGACCGCTTCCACCTCCCTGAGTGCTTCGATGACCCTCGATATCCGCCCGGCACGTGCCACCGACTACCCCGACATCCTCGCCCTCAATCTCGAATCCGAGGCGATGCTCAGTCCACTGGACGAAGCCCGGCTGGCGCAGCTGGACTCGCAGGCGGCGTATCACCGCGTCTTGTGCGACGACGGGCGCGTGGCGGCCTTCCTGCTCGCGTTCCGCGAAGGCGCGGACTACGACAGCCCGAACTACCTCTGGTTCGCACAACGCTACGAGCGATTCCTTTACATCGACCGCGTCGTGGTCGCCGCCTCGCACCAGGGGCGCGGGCTCGGTGCACAGCTGTACCGCGACTTGTTCGCTTTCGCGCGCGAACAGGCCATCGACGCGGTGACCTGCGAGTTCTATGTGCAGCCACCGAACGAGGCTTCGCGACGCTTCCATGCCGGTTTCGGCTTCCGCGAAGTAGGTACGCAATGGGTTGCCGGCGGGACCAAGCAGGTGTCGCTGCAGATCGCCACGCCGTAGGGAGCAAGGCGGACACGTGCCCGCAGTGGGGCTCGGCTACACTCGCGCCCCAGTCCGTCACCACCGATTACGCAATGCAACGTCGAGTCCTGAGCCTCTCCCTTCTCGCCTGCGCGCTCGCCCTGGGCGCGTGCCAGCGCACCGACACCGCGCCGGCCAAGCCGCTCAAGCCGGCCGCGGCAACCGTGCCTGCCAGCGCGCCGAAGAGCGCCGCGCGCGCCGACGACAACCTCAATGCCGTGCTGTGGATGCAGGCCTCGGTCGAGTACCGGGCCAGCGCGATCACGATCTACCGCGCGGCCGCCGACCGGCTCGATCGCGCCCTGAAGGAAAAACACTGGGACGCCCTGGTGCCGGACGAGCGCGGCAACGCGGCGACCGGCCTGGCGCCGGCGGTGATCATGGACGTCGACGAGACCGTGCTCGACAACTCGCCTTACCAGGCGCGCCTGATCCGTGACGGCAAGCAGTTCGACGAAGTCACCTGGGACGCCTGGGTCGCCGAGAAGAAGGCCAAGCCGGTTCCCGGCGTGGTCGATTTCGCCAAGGCCGCGGCCGCCAGGGGCGTGACCATCCTGTACCTGTCCAACCGCGCCGAGCACCTGCAGGAAGCGACGCTGGCCAACCTGCGCGAGGCCGGCATGCCGGTGAAGGACGACAGCGTATTCCTGGGCCTGGGCACCGTCGTCGACGACTGCGAGCAGAACGGCAGCGAGAAGAACTGCCGCCGCCGCCTGGCCGGCCAGAAGTACCGCGTGCTGATGCAGTTCGGCGACCAGATCGGTGACTTCGTCCAGGTCGTGGCCAACACTCCGGCCGGCCGATCGCAACTGCTGGACGAGTACCGTGACTGGTTCGGCGAGCGCTGGTGGATGCTGCCCAACCCCAGCTATGGCGGTTGGGAGCCTGCGTTGTTCAACAACGACTTTGGCCAGCCGCGCGAGGCGCGCCGCGAAGCCAAGCGCCACGCGCTGGATGTGGCGCCCTGAGCGGGATTGGTGCAGCGCATGAATAATAAAAACGTTTGAATTCAATAATTTGAACGATATTTCTTTACGTGTTGCATCAGGTTGTAGGGGCGGTTAGTCTGCCCCTCGACCGGCGCGAGCCGGAGCCATGCCACCACTCGAAGTCCTCCGGCTGCGGCCGGATTTGCTCAAGGAGGCCTCGCGCCTCCTTTTCTTTTTCCTGTCCCATCGCGGCCTGTCCCATCGCAATCTTCCAATACGCGATCGGGTTTGCTTGTCCCCCGCGACGGCGACCGCCAAGATGGCTGAGCGACTGGGGAGCCGCCTGCCCAATGTTCAACCTCCAACGTGCCGGCCTGGGTCGAAGGGCCCTGAGCCATGCCGGCCTGGCGATGCTGCTGGCCGCTACCGTCGTCGTGGGCGCCTGCCGTCGCGAGGCCCCGGCTCCACCCGAGGTCGTGCCGGGTGGTCCGGCCGAAGCAGTCACGCAGCTGGTCGGCGACCTGCGTCGCAACAACCTGGTTTCCTATGCCCGCCACGCCATCCCGCCGACGTTGCATGCACGGATGGAAACGGCCTGGGACGAGGGCCGCACGGTCTGGCCGTTGACCGAGTTGCCGTTGGACGACCGGTTGCAGGGCTTCATCGCTGCATTGGCCGCGCCGGACGCGGAAAAGCGCCTGGCGAACGTCTACGACCGCCAGTTTTCCGGCCAGTCCCGCGAGCTGCGTTCCGCCGCGGCCACGCTGGGCCTGTTCGGCGTGCAGTACGTGCGCCGTGAGGGCGACTACAGCGACGACGAGCGCGTGCACTACGCGCAACTGCTGACGGCGCTCAGCCAATGGGGCCAGCAGGCGCCGCTGGGCGATGCCGCGCGAGCCCACAAGTCGATCCCGCAACTGGTCAGCGCCGCCCGCCTGACCGGACTGGCGGGGGCAGATGCCTTCCGCCGTGCTGGCATGGAGCGCTCCTTGCGGCGGCTCGGGCCGTTCTTCGCCCGCTTCAAGCAGGTCCTGGAGGGCTACGGACTGGACCTGGACGAGGCGCTCGATGGCGTCCAGGCCGTGGTCGAGGAGCAGACCGGCGACCGCGCCCGGATACGCCTGAACTACACGATGGCCGGGCAGGCGATCGAGGCCCGCGTCGACGTCGAGCGCCGTGAAGGGCGCTGGTACCTGAGCGACATCCTGCGGCATGCGCAGGCTGAGGCAGCGGCATCCACGGACACCGCATCGCGCTGATCGCCGGGTGCCGCGGTCACTGCGGCGGGTCATGCCGACCTGACCTTTCGATCTGAACCGGCATAATGGCCGGGATGCCGAAACAGACGCCCCTGCCATTTCCGGATGCCGAGCCGGCCCGCCCGGACCCGACCGAACCGTCGAGCGCGACGCCTTCCGGCCCTGCCCAGCCTGCCGACACGGATGCCGAAGGCGCCGACCTGGCCGTAGCCGCGGAGTCCGCGCCGGAAGCTGTCGCGCCAACGGCCCCCGCGATCGAGGAATCCGTGATCGAGGAGTCCGCGATCGAGGAGTCCGTGATCGAGGAATCCGCGATGGCGGACGCCATGGCTCCGCCCGCTGCCGAGGCGGCGGCGGATGCCGAGCCCGCCAGTCCGCAGCCGGATCCTGCCCAGACCGAACTGCCGATAGGCGCGGTCGCGCCGAGGCCCGGGCTGGATAGCCGCCAGTACCAGTCGCGCCGTCCATGGTGGGCGCGCCTGCTGGGCTCGATCATGGCCCCGTGGGTACAGCTGACCATCGAGCCGGAAGCCCCTGCCAGGTATGCCCCCGAGGTCGGCGGCCGTCCGGTCTGCTATGTGCTGGAGGACTATGGGCTCAGCAACGCGCTGATCCTGGAGCGCGCCTGCCGAGAGGCGGGCCTGCCTTCCCCGCTGCAGCCGCTGCCCGGCGACCCGCTGGGCCGCAAGCGCGCCTATGTCGCCCTGTCACGTCGCAATGCCAGCGCACTGACGCCGCTGCAGCAGTTGAACGCCGCGCCGCCGCCGTCCAAGACCCATTCCGGCTCGCTGGCGCGCCTGCTCGATGCGCACCGCGACCAGCCGACGCTGGACGTGCAGCTGGTGCCGGTGTCGATCTTCGTCGGCCGCGCGCCGGACAAGAGCAGCGGCTGGTTCTCGGTGCTGTTCTCGGAAAACTGGACGCTGGTCGGCCGCTTCCGCCGCCTGCTCGCGCTCGCCCTCAATGGCCGCGACACGCTGGTGCGCTTCTCGCCGCCGGTCAGCCTGCGCAGCATCGTCGACGAAGGCCTGCCGCCCGAGCGAACGGTGCGAAAGCTCTCGCGTGTGCTGCGCACGCACTTCCGCCGCATCCGCGCGGCGGTGATCGGCCCGGACCTGTCGACCCGCCGCCTGCTGGTGGACCAGGTGTTGGCCTCGCCGTCGGTGAAGGACGCCATTACCGACCAGGCGCGCCGCGACAACTCCAAGTTCCCCGACGCCTGGAAGAAGGCCCACGCCCTCGCCTATGAGATCGCCGCCGACTATTCGCATCCGGTGGTGCGTTCGGCCAGCTTCCTGCTGGCGCCGGTGTGGAACCGCATCTACCGCGGCGTGCTGGTGCATCACCTCGACAAGCTCAAGCAGGACGCGCCGGGGCATGAAGTCGTCTACGTGCCCTGCCACCGCAGCCACATGGACTACCTGCTGCTGAGCTACCTGCTGTACACGCGCGGCATCGTGCCGCCGCATATCGTGGCCGGCATCAACCTCAATCTGCCGGTGGTCGGCACGCTGCTGCGCAAGGGCGGCGCGTTCTTCATCCGCCGTAGCATCCGCGGCAGCGCCCTGTACTCGGCGGTGCTGGGCGAATACGTCGCGCAACTGGTCGCCGGCGGCTACTCGATCGAGTACTTCGTCGAGGGCGGTCGCTCGCGCACCGGCCGCCTGCTGCCGCCCAAGGGCGGCATGGTGGCGATGACGCTGCGCGCGTTCCTGCGCCAGCCCACGCGTCCGGTGTTGTTCCAGCCCGTCTACATCGGCTACGAGAAGCTGATGGAGGGCAACAGCTACCTCGACGAGCTGTCGGGCAAGCCGAAGGAAAAAGAATCGATCTGGCAGTTGATCTGCGGCATCCCCAAGGTGCTGCGCAGCAACTATGGCCAGGTGGTGGTGAACTTCGGCGAGCCGATCCGCCTCAACGACGTGCTCGAACAGCAAGCGCCCGACTGGGATGGCCGGCCGCTGGGCGAGGAAGAAAAGCCGTCGTGGCTGCCTGGCACGGTGGACGCGCTGGCCGAACGCATCCAGGTCAACGTCAACCGCGCTGCCGACGTCAATCCGATCAACCTGCTGGCGCTGGCCCTGCTGTCCACGCCCAAGCATGCGATGGGCGAGGCCGACCTGCTGGCGCAGATCGCGCTGAGCAAGACCCTGCTGGCCGAACTGCCGTACTCCGACCGCGTCACCGTTACACCGCATTCGCCGCAGGAGATCGTCGCCCACGGCGAGGAAATCGGCACGCTCACGCGCATCGCCCATCCGCTGGGCGATGTGCTGGGCGTCAGCGGCGATACCGCGGTGCTGCTCAGCTATTTCCGCAACAACGTGCAGCACCTGTTCACCGCGGCTTCGTGGATCGCCTGCTGCTTCCAGAACAACCGGCGCATGAGCCAGGCCGGCGTGCTGCGCCTGGGCCGCAACGTCTACCCGTTCCTGCAGGCCGAGCTGTTCCTGCCGTGGAGCGAGGAGCAGTTCGCCCAGCGCCTGCTCGACACCGTCGAAGTGTTCATCCGCGAAGGCCTGCTCGAGCGCATCAACGAGGAAGAAGGCGGCATCCTCGCCCGCAACGCCGGCCAGACCGATGAAGTGTTCCGCCTGCGTGCGATTGGCCACTCGCTGCAGCAGGCGTTCGAGCGCTACTACATCGCCATCTCGGTGCTGGTGAAGAACGGCCCCGGCAAGCTCGGCGCGGGTGAACTCGAAAGTATGTGCCAGCTCGCCGCGCAGCGCCTGAGCCTGCTTTATGCGCCGGCCGCGCCGGAGTTCTTCGACAGGACCCTGTTCCGCGGCTTCATCCAGAAGCTGCGCGAACTCAGGCTGGTCTGGCTCGACGAGAACAGCAAGCTCGCCTTCGACGAGCGGTTGGACGCGTGGGCCCGCGACGCGAAGTTCATCCTCGGCCGTGAGCTGCGCCACACGATCGAGAAGATCAGCCCCGAGACGAGCAAGCCCGCGCCGACGGCCGGATAGGTGATTGGTCTGTACATGTAGCAAGGCGCAACAGGTTTGATAAGAACGGCCCGCGCGAGCGGGCCGTTTTCTTGGGAGCGGCCGGCGGGACCGACGCCCTGCGTGAGATGGGGCGTCGTCGGACGTGGCATTGAGCTGCTGAAGCGGGGCTGGAATCGCAAACGCCAGACGCAGGGCTCGCCGCCGCGCGGTCAGGCAGGCTCGTCAGGGATCAGCGCGCTTTCCAGCCGGGCGATGCAGTCCTTCAGCCACAGCTTGCGCTTCTTCAGGCGCTTGACCATCAGCTCGTCGCTGTCGCCGGCCAGGGCCAGCCGGTCGATCGCGGCGTCGAGGTCGCGGTGTTCGAGCCTGAGCTCGGCCAGCTGGCGTGCTACTTCGGCGGGATCGTCGCTTTCGATCATGGGGTGAGCTTAACGCGCGCGCGCCTTCAGCGTCATGGCGGCGGTGGCCGTTAGTATGGCAGTCCGATGAGTACCGTACTTCCCCTTCCGCTGGCCGAACCCCGGCCCCACGTGCGCGCCGGCCAGCGTCGCGAGCACGAGTCGAACAAGCTCGCCAAGCGCCTGCGCCACCAGGTCGGTCGCGCGATCGCCGATT
>DATDBD010000111.1:0-2460 GCA_036525015.1 Lysobacter sp. | reverse complement strand
CGGCATGCCGTCACCGGGGCGGACAGCGCGATCGTCGAGTTCGTTGCCCGCTACAGGACCGGCGGGACGCCGGCCGTGCGCCTGCACGAGATCAGCCGCTTCGTCCGCGAGGAAGGCCGCTGGTATTACGTGGATGGGACGTTTCCGACGCGGTAAGCAGCCGGCGCAGCGAACCCAGCGCGGGCACGAGCCAAAGGCACGAAAAAGGGCGCGGGGTTGAGCCGCGCCCTTGCCTGCCCGCCTTCGGCGGAAGGAACCGGGATTACTTGACCTCGAACTCGGTGGCCTGCGCGGGCGTGCCGTTCAACGAGACCTCGGCCCTGTACTTGCCAGCCGGCCACGGCTTGGCGTTGGCGAATTCGATATTCGTCGTTTCCATGCCAGTGGTATTGAGCATCTGCTTCTGCTCGCCTGCGGTCTGGCCGTCCTGGTAGACGAGCTTCGCGACGACTTCAGCATTGCTCGCGCTGCCGTCGGTGCCCACCGAAACGATGATCTTGTCGGACGGCTTGAACGTCGTCATCGGCGTTGCGATCTTCTTGTCGGCCCCTGCGGCCGTGCCCAGCGTGACCGAGCTGACCATGACGGCAGCCGGCATCGGTGCCGGTTCGGCCGGTGGCATGGGGGCGGGTTCGGCCGGCGCGGGCGCCGGCGTGACGGCGACGGGCTCTTCCTTCTTCTTGCAGCCCACCACGGCCAGTGAAGCGAACAGCGCCGCGGCCAGGACGTATTGGGTTCGGTTGCGGATCAACATGGAATCACTCCTTGAAATGCTTGCAGTAAACGAGAGCGAGGCGGCCCGTTGCAGGCCGCGAAGTCAGTCTTCGATCGTGGGAATCTTCAGGACTTGGCCCGGCTGGATCTTGTCCGGGTCGTCGAGCTGGTCGCGATTGGCTTCGAAGATCGCGTTCCACTGGTTCGCCTTGCCATAGAACTGCTTGGCGATGTGCGAAAGCGTGTCGCCCTTCACTACGGTGTAGGTCTGCTCGGCAGGCGCCACTTTTTCAGCGGTGGTGTCGACGCTGGAGGTCACGCCCGAGAAGTCGGCCTTCTCGACTTTCTCGGCGGTGGTGTCGACTTTGCTGGTGACGCCGGAGAAATCGGCTTTCTTGTCTGGTGTCGTCATGGGGTGGGTGCTCCTTGCCCTGATGGCGCGGGCACCATGACACGCCCTCTGTTAAGGAAGCATTGTGAAGGTGTGATTGTCACAACCCCCGTTTTGCCGCCGTTTTCCTGCGGCGTGCGGGGGGCTGTCGATCACTGCCGCTCGTCGCGTCCGGCCACCGGATGGGGCGTGCCCGGAGTGGCGCGCCATGGATTGATGTCCAATCCACCGCGACGCGTGTAGCGCGCTTCCACCGACAACTGCTGCGGACGTGTGTGCGTGATCAGGTCGCCGAAGATTCGTTCCACGCATTGCTCATGGAACTCTGCGTGGTCGCGGAACGAGACCAGGTAGCGCAGCAGTCCGGCGCGGTCGAGCTTGGGTCCGCGATAGGCGATTACCACGCGCGCCCAGTCGGGCTGGCCGGTGACCGGGCAGTTGGATTTCAGCAGCGCGCTGGTGAGGGTTTCGCTGACGATGCGCTCGCCGTCGACGACCAGATGGCCGGCATTGGGCGGGCCGTAGTCGTCGATGTCGACATCGAGGCTGTCGATGCAATCCAGCACCGCGTTGCCGGCGGCGCTTTCGTCGATCGGCGGCAGGCCGAAAGCGACATCGACCGGTGCGCCCGCGGCACGCGAAAGATCATCGGCGATGCGCGTGCGGACCGTCTCGTCGTTCTCGAAGCGCGTGGCGTTGAACGAGTTGAGGTAGAGCTTGAGTGACTTGGACTCGACCAGGTTGGGCGAGCTGGCCGGCACGGTGAGGGTGGCGGTCGCGGTGCGCGGCTTGCCGCGGCCGTCGAGCCAGCTCAACTCGTAGGCATGCCAGCGGTCCACGCCGGTGAAGGGCAAGGAATCGTCGTCGATGCCGATGTGCCCGCGACCGAGCGCGCGGGGAATCGGGAACAGCAGGGCGGCGTCGTACTCGCGCGGGTAGCCGACGTGGCGGCCGAGGGGGAGGTCCTGGTGGGTCATCCGGCGATTTTACCCGCGCGGTGGGCACTGGGCCGGTGCAAGGAACGGATATTCCCGTAACGGCTGTCGCGGGAGACTGTCCGGAAACCGCACCTCGGGACCCGCACCATGCTCACCCTGTACGACTACCTCCCCTCGCAGAACGCCTGGAAGGTGCGCCAGCTGCTGCAACATCTGGAGCTTCCTTACCGAACGCAGCTGGTCAGCATCTTCGAAGGCGAGGGCCACACGTCGCAGTACCGCGCGATCAGCCCCACCGGCACGGTGCCGGCGATCGTGCTGGCCGATGGCCGTGCGCTGGCCGAGTCCAACGCGATCCTGATGTACCTGGCCGACGGCACGCGCTATCTGCCAGGCGACACCTACGGTCGCGGCAGG
>DATDBD010000110.1:0-12621 GCA_036525015.1 Lysobacter sp. | reverse complement strand
GTTCGAGATGCTGACCTGGCGCCAACTGGGCATTGGCGACAAGCCGTGCGCGTTCCTCGATGTCGACGGCTTCTATGAGCCGCTGATCGCGATGCTCGACAGAATGGTCGAGGAGCGTTTCCTGCACGCCGACCAGCGTCGCGATTTGTGGCATGGGGATGACCTCGCCGCGATGCTGGATTGGATGCAGCGCTACAAGCCGGCGCAGGCGGACAAGTGGATGGATGAGAAGCGCAGGAAGGCGATGCGTTGAGGGGTTGGACGTACCTTCTGGTATCGAGAGGTGTCGGAATCTCGTGGGACGTCATCCCAGCGAAAGCTGGGATCCATTTTGCTGTTGCCATTGATGTCTCTTGAAGCGACAAGGCAGAAACAAGAGCAGAATGGATTCCAGCCAGTCCTCCGAAGCAGAAGCAAAATGGATCCTGGCTTTCGCCGGGATGACGGTCCCAAAGTCCATGCACACGCCCATGCCTACTCCCGAACCCTTCAACGCCTTCCGCATCCGCAACGACACCGCCGGTTACCGCAGCGGCATCGAGCAGGTGACACTCGACGACCTCGCTCCCGGCGAAGTCGTCATCAAGACCGCCTACTCCTCGGTCAACTTCAAGGACGCCCTGGCCGGCACCGGGCAAGGCAAGATCCTGCGGCGCTTCCCGCTCGTCGGCGGCATCGATGTCGCCGGCCACGTCGTCGCATCGACCGATCCTGAGTTCAAGGAAGGCGACGAAGTCCTGGTCACGGGCAGTGGCCTGAGCGAAACGCGCGATGGCGGCTATAGCCAGTACACCCGCCAGGAAGCGCAGTGGGTGATCCCGCTGCCGAAGGGACTGAGCCTGCGCGAGAGCATGATCCTCGGCACGGCCGGCTTCACTGCCGCGCTGGCGCTGCTGCGCATGAGCGAAAACCGGCAGACGCCGGAGCTCGGTCCGCTCGCCGTCACCGGCGCGACCGGTGGCGTGGGTTCGCTGGCCGTGGACATCTTCAGCCGCGCCGGCTTCGAAGTGCACGCGATCAGCGGCAAGCCCGAAAACGCCGGCTATCTCACCTCCATCGGCGCCACGCAGGTGTTGGGTCGCGGTGTCCTGGCCACCGCGCGGCCGATGGAGTCGGCCCGCTTCGGCGGTGGCCTCGACAACGTCGGTGGCCCGATGCTGGCCAGCCTGCTGGCCCAGACCTCGCCTTACGGCAACGTCGCCAGCGCCGGCCTCGCCGCATCGCCCGAGCTCGACTCGACAGTGATGCCCTTTATCATCCGCGGCGTATCGCTGCTGGGCGTGGCCTCGGCCGGCACCGCCCGCGACATCCGCGAGGCGGTCTGGCAGCACCTGGCGAGCGACTGGAAGCCCCGCCACCTCGACCGCATCTGCACGCGCGAAGCAAGTTTGGCCGAACTTCCCGACGTGTTCGCGACGATGCTCGCCGGTGGCTCCTTCGGGCGGACGCTGGTCACGCTCTGAGCGCGACGTGCGCACGTCTTGCGCGGAGTATGGCCCTCGCTACAATCGCCACAGTCTTTTGGGGGAACCACATGGCGCGCATTCTGATCGTCGACGATTCGCCGTCGCAGTTGATGGGCATCCGCCGCATCGTCGAGAAGCTCGGTCATGAAGCTGTCACCGCGGAAGACGGGGCGGCCGGAGTCGAGGCGGCCAAGCGCGAGTTGCCGGACCTGATCCTGATGGACGTGGTGATGCCCAACCTCAACGGGTTCCAGGCCACCCGCTCGATCACCCGCGATCCGACCACCCAGCACATCCCCATCGTCCTGGTGACCACCAAGGACCAGGACACCGACCGCGTCTGGGGCATGCGCCAGGGCGCCAAGGCGTACCTCACCAAGCCTTTCAGCGAAGGCGACCTGGCCGAGGTCATCCTGCAGTTGCTGCCCGCGTAAGTCGGCCTCTTCCGGCAAGCGCTGGGCGAAAGTGCCCGGTTTCACGATGCGCAAGACGGGCCTCGGCCCGCCCTTGCCGATTGAGTCAGTCCCCACACCACCGCACAGTGGCCCCAACAAAAGCTGTCGGGCCCAGGCCTGCCCTACGCGCGGCGCCAGTCGTCGCCGAACGCCTCACGCATCGTTTCGTAGGCCGCCCGCTGCTCATCGGTATGCGCGCGCGGCGATAGCACCTCCACTTCGACGATCTGGTCCCCCGCCGGGTCGCCGGGCAGTCCGCGTCCGCGCAGCCGCAGCTTGCGACCGGCTTCCGAATTCGGGGGAATCTTCAGCTCCACCCGGCCGCCCAAGGTCGGCACGCTGACCGTCGCGCCCAGTGCAGCCTCCCAAGGCGCCACGGGGAGCACATGGATGACGTTGCGGCCGTCGACCTCGAACTGCGGATGCGCGGCGTACTCGATTTCCAACAGCAGGTCGCCGTGCGGCCCCTGGCCCGCCAGCCGGATCTTCTGGCCCGGCTTGATGCCCTTGGGCACGCGCACGTCCAGGGTCTTGTTGTTGACGAAGATGCGCACGGTGCCGCCGTCGTAGACCGTTTCCAGCGGCACCGCCAGCTTGGCACGCGTATCGCCGCGCGGGGCCTGCCCGCGCTGGCCGAAACCGCCACCGCGTCCGAACAGGCTTTCGAAGAAGTCGCTGAATCCTCCACCGGCGCCGCCACCGGCGAAGATCTCCTCGAAATCGACGCCGCCATGGCCACTGCCGAATCCACCGGGCGGCGGCTGCACGTCATCGCCAGGGCGATAGCCACGCGCGCGCAACTGGTCGTAGGCGGCGCGCTTTTCGGGATCGCGCAGTGCCTCGTAGGCCTCATTGACCGCCTTGAACTTGTCCTCGGCGCCCGCCTCCTTGCTGACGTCCGGATGGTATTTGCGCGCCAACCGGCGGTAGGCCGTCTTGATTTCGGCTTCGCCCGCGTTGGGTTCGACGCCCAGAGTCCCGTAGTAATCCTTGAATTGCATCGACGGCTCCTCTGACCAGTCCTGCGGTTGCCCGGCGCGTGGCGGCACGTGTCGCCCACAATGGCAGCGACCACGCCAATTTCAAGTCGTGACGTCCGCATTAACCTCCGGGCGCCTAGACTGTAAGCATCCCCACAGGAGCATCCCATGAGCATCCAGGTCGGCGAGCCCTTGCCCGAAGTCGTGTTGCAGCGCATCCGCGAGGGTGTGGAAACCATCGACACCAAGGCCCTGTTCGACGGTCGCAAAGTGGTGCTGTTCGCCGTGCCGGGGGCGTTCACGCCGACCTGCTCGGAGAAGCACCTGCCCGGCTTCGTGCAGCACTTCGAGGAATTTCGCCGCAAGGGCGTCGAGGTGGCGTGCATGGCCGTCAACGATCCGTTCGTGATGCAGGCCTGGGGCCAGAGCCAGGACGTGCCCGACGGCCTGATCATGCTGGCCGACGGCAACGCCGACTTCACCCGCGCGCTCGGACTGGAACTCGATGCCAGCGCCTACGGCATGGGCACGCGCTCACGCCGCTTTGCGCTGTACGCCGAGGATGGCGTCGTGCGCCAGCTCTATGTCGAAGCTCCGGGCGAGTTCCGTGTGTCTTCGGCTGAGCACCTGCTGTCGCAGTTGCCGTAGGGCGGCCCGGGGGCACTGCGACCGTCGATGCAGCGATCTGGTAAGTATTGATCTCGTAAGTATTGCCATCGTCCCCGCGCAGGCGGGGATCCAGCGACTTGCCGCGTCCCCAAACCAGATGGTGGATTCCCGCCTCGCGGGAATGACGGGTAAAAAAAACGCCGCCCGAAGGCGGCGTTTTTGTATCGAAACGATTGACCCGCTTACGGTGCCGAACTCGGCTCCACGACACCCTCAACCACGACCGCATCGGCTTCTTCGGTCTCCAGATCGAGAGAAGCATCCACGCGCTCGATCGCCTGCAAGGTCTCGTCCGCGGCCAGGCGCATCAGGGTCACACCCTGGGTGTTGCGGCCGACCTGGGCGATTTCCGCCGCGCGGGTACGCACCAGCGTGCCGCCATCGGAGATCAGCAACACCTCATGGTGGTCGCTGAGCTGGATCGCGCCCACCAGCGAGCCGTTGCGATCGCTGGTCTGGATCGCGATCACGCCCTGCGTGCCGCGGCCCTTGCGCGGGTACTCCGACACCGGGGTGCGCTTGCCGTAGCCGCGGGCGCTGGCGGTGAGGATGTCGCCCTCGCCTTCGACCACGATCAGGCTGACCACCTCGGCGCTGTTCTCGCCGTCCTCGGTTTCGGCCAGGCGCATGCCGCGCACGCCGGTGGCGGTACGACCCATCGAGCGCACCTCGCCCTCGGCGAAGCGCACGGCCTTGCCGTTGCTGGCGAACATCATGATGTCGCGCCCCCCGTCGGTCATCGCTACGCCGACCAGGGCGTCGCCCTCGTCGAGGTTGATGGCGATCTTGCCGCGCTGCAGGCGGAAGGCAAACTCGGTCAGCGGGGTCTTCTTGACCGTGCCGTTGCGGGTGGCGAAGAACACGTAGCGGTTCTCGTCGTACTCGCGCACCGGCAGCACGGCCTGGACCTGTTCGCCTGCTTCAAGCGGGATCCAGTTGATGATCGGACGGCCGCGCGCATTCGGGCCGGCATCGGGCAACTGGTACACCGGCAGCCAGAACACGCGACCGGCGCTGGTGAAGGTCAGCAGCGTGTCGTGCGTGTTGACCAGCCACAGCTGGTCGATGAAATCCTCTTCCTTGGTCGCCGCGGCACTGCGGCCCTTGCCGCCACGCTTCTGCGCGCGGTAGGTGCTGACCGGCTGGCGCTTGGCGTAACCGGCGTGCGACAGCGTCACCACCACGTCTTCCGGCGCGATCAGGTCGAGGATGTCGAGGTCTTCCTCGCTGGCGCGGATCTCGCTGCGGCGGTCATCGCCGAACTCTTCCTTGAGGTTGTTGAGTTCGGTGCGGATGACGTCGAGGAGCACGTCGGGGTTTTCGAGGATCTCGATCAGGCCCCGAATGGTCTCCAGCAGCAGCTTGTATTCCTCGGTCAGCTTGTCCTGCTCCAGGCCGGTCAGGCGGTGCAGGCGCATTTCAAGGATCTGCTGGGCCTGGGTCTCGGTCAGCTGATATCTGCCCTTGAAGTCTGGCCCATCGATCAGGCCCACGCCCTGCGGCAGGTCTTCCGGACGCGAGGCCTCGCTGCCGGCGGCGGCCAGCAGCGCGCCGACCAGGCCGGGTTCCCAGGTGCGGGCGAGCATGCGTTCGCGCGCCTCGTTCGGGTTGGCCGAGGTCTTGATCAGTTCGATCATCTCGTCGATGTTGGCGAGCGCGACCGTCAGGCCTTCCAAAATGTGTGCGCGGGCGCGCGCCTTGCGCAGGTCGAAGATGGTGCGGCGGGTCACCACTTCGCGGCGGTGACGGACGAAGGCTTCGAGGATCTGCTTGAGGTTCAGCAACTGCGGGCGGCCGTCGACCAGCGCCACCATGTTGATACCGAACACCGACTCCATCTGCGTCTGCTGATAGAGGTTGTTGAGCACCACGTCGGCCGACTCGCCGCGCTTGACCTCGATGTAGATGCGCATGCCGTCCTTATCGGACTCGTCGCGCAGCTCGCTGATGCCTTCGAGCTTCTTTTCCTTGACCAGTTCGGCGATCTTCTCGATCAGCCGCGCCTTGTTGACCTGGTACGGGATCTCGGTGACGACGATCGCCTCGCGGCCGTTGTCGGCGGTTTCGATCTCGGCGCGCGCGCGCATGCGAACACGGCCGCGGCCGGTGCGGTAGGCGTTCACGATCCCGGCAGTGCCGTTGATGATGCCCGCGGTCGGGAAGTCCGGACCGGGGATGTAGGCCATCAAGCCGTCGACGTCGATCTCGGGCTGGTCGATCAGCGCGATGGTGGCGTTGACGACCTCGTTGAGGTTGTGCGGCGGGATGTTGGTCGCCATGCCAACCGCGATACCGGCCGAGCCGTTGACCAACAGGTTCGGCACCCGCGTCGGCATGACCGTTGGTTCGAGTTCTTTCTCGTCGTAGTTGGGCTGGAAGTCGACGGTTTCCTTGTCGATGTCGGCCATCAGCTCGTGGCTGATGCGCGACATGCGCGCCTCGGTGTATCGCATCGCCGCGGCGTTGTCGCCGTCGATCGAACCGAAGTTACCCTGGCCGTCGACCAGCAGGTAGCGCAGCGAGAACGGCTGCGCCATGCGCACCAGCGTGTCGTACACCGCGGTGTCGCCGTGCGGGTGGTACTTACCGATGACGTCACCGACGATACGCGCCGACTTGTAGTACGGCTTGTTGCTGTGCGCACCCAGTTCGTTCATCGCGAACAGCACGCGGCGGTGCACAGGCTTCAGGCCGTCGCGAACGTCAGGGAGCGCGCGCCCCACGATCACGCTCATCGCGTAATCGAGATAGCTGCGTCGCATCTCGTCTTCGAGATTGACCTGGATGATTTCCTTGGCGAGTTCGGCCATCGAGATTCCGTGCTGGTTGGTCCGCACACGTGGGCGCGGCGCTTGCGAGGGGTCTCGCGACTACCTGTCGGCGCCCCTGCGGACGAGGTCGAAAACCGCCCGTGCCGGGCCTGTTTTCAGCCCGCGCGCGGCGGCATCAAAAGGACACGAAATGATAACACGTGAAGGCCCTTCACGGCACCCCGATTCCCACGCAGAAACAAGCACTTGCGTGGATTTTTTCAGTTTTTTCGGCAGCCCCGCTCTCAGCCGCCGAAAGCCGCCTTCATCGCGGCGGCATCCGGGCGCTCAATCACGCCCCGCTCGGTCACGATCGCGTCGATCAGCTCGTGCGGGGTGACATCGAAAACCGGGTTCCAGGCGCCCACGTCCTCGGCCGCTGTGCGCACGCCGCCGACGCCGAACAGCTCGCCCGGGTCGCGTTCCTCGATGTGGATGGCATCGCCCGACGGCGTGTCCATGTCCACGGTCGAGGACGGGGCGACGACCATGAACTTCAGGCCGTGGTGGCGGGCGGCGATGGCCAGCTGGTAGGTGCCGATCTTGTTGGCGGTGTCGCCGTTGGCGCAGATGCGGTCGGCGCCGACCACGACCCATTGCACTTCGCCGGTCTTCATCAGGTGCGAGGCGGCGGAGTCGGCGATCAGGGTCGGCACGATGCCGTCCTGCTGCAGCTCCCACACGGTCAGGCGCGCGCCCTGCAACCACGGACGGGTCTCGCCGGCGTAGACCTTGTCGATGCGCCCCTCGGCAACGCCGGCGCGGATGACGCCCAGTGCCGTGCCGAAGCCGGCGGTGGCCAGTGAACCGGTATTGCAGTGGGTCAGCACGCCGCTGCCAGGCGCGATCAGCGCAGCACCCAGCGCGCCCATGCGGCGGTTCGCGGCCAGGTCTTCCTCGGCGATCGCTTGCGCTTCGCGTTCGAGCACGGCGCGCCAGTCGCTGCCCGCGGCGGCGAGCACGCGACGCATGCGGGCCAGTGCCCAGGCCAGGTTCACGGCGGTCGGACGCGCGGCGTTGAGGCGTTGCATGGCCGCCTCGAGCCCGGCCACGGCCTGCGCGCCGTCCGCCGCATCAACCGTGCGCGCCGCCAGCACCACGCCCCAGGCCGCGGCGATGCCGATGGCCGGGGCGCCGCGCACGGTCAGCGCGTGGATCGCGGCGGCGACGGCATCGCTGTCGTCGCAGCGCACGTACTCGACCACGAAAGGCAGCTTGCGCTGGTCGAGCAGCTCCAGGGAATCGCCAGTCCAGCGGATCGGGCGGATGCGGTCGTAGCGGTCGAAATCGATGGCGTCGGTCATGCCGCCAGTTTACCGGCTGCGACGCACTCCACGGTTTTCAGCCAACAGGCATCGGCAACAGCAAGGGAGTTCTCCTTCCCGGGCTGACTCCTAGCGCACCGCGAACTCCGCGCGGCAACCGTTGGACACCCAGATGCCGTCGCGGTCCCAGCCCCAGCTCTGACCTTCCAGGCACGCGGCCTTGGACATCTGCCGGGTCATTCGCGCATCGCGGCGGATGGTCACGTTGCAGCGGCGCTGGCGTCGGTCGTCCGACCCGCAATACAGCGTCTGCGCCTGGCCCCAGCCCTGACCGTTGTTCGCGCCGCCACCGCTCCAGCCACCGCCGCTGCGGCTTGCGAATTCCGCGCGGCAGCCGCTGGACACCCAGACGTAGCCGCGCTCGTAACCCCAGGTGCGTCCTTCAACGCACTGCGATTTGGAGTATTGGCGCACCAGGACCACCCGGCGCGCATCGATCGGGCATTGGCGGTAACGGTTGTCGTTGGAATCGCAACGCACGGTGTTGCCGTAGTTGCCATCGCCGTAGTTGCCATTGCCGTGGTTCCCGCCATCGTTCCAGCCGCCCCGCCCCATGGCGAACTCGGCGCGGCACCCGCTGCTGACCCACACCGCGTCGCGGTCGTAGCCCCAGGTCCTGCCCTCTATGCATCGCGAGTCCGAGTACTGACGGACCAGTTGCACGCCCCGCCCGGTATCGGCAGGGCAACGGCGATAGCGGTTGTCGTTGGAATCGCAACGGACGGTGGTCGCGCCGTTGCCGCCCTCGTAGCGGTCGCTGGCGTATTGAGGCGCCGCCGCTGCCGAAGACGCCGCAAGCCCCATCACTACGGCCAATGCGGCCGAGGTCCATGCAGCCGATGCCGATACCCACGTGGTCATGCTTGTTTCCCCTGTGCCAAATGTCGCATTCACTTTAGCCAAGCTTGCTGAATGGACACCCTCGGATTCGGCAGCACGCATCCGATTGCACGTCGCGTTTAGGCATTGCTTAACCTGGAGCCGTCAGCCGCCTCCGCCGCCGATCTCGAAATCACCGCGACAACCGCGCTCGACCCAGATGCCGCCGCGGTCGTGCCCCCAACTCTTGCCTTCGACGCATGGCGCCTTGGACAGTTGGCGACGCAGTTTCACCATGCCGCCGGTTTCGACCTGGCACTGCTGCGGCCTGCCATCCCGCGACTCGCAGCGAATGATGCGAACTTTCGCCTGGCGCTCGCTTTCGGGGCCCACCGCACGGAATTCGGCGCGACAGCCACCCGACACCCAGACGCCGCTCTTGTCCCAGCCCCAGTTCTGGCCGCGGATGCACGGGTTCTTCGACAACTGGCGAACCATCTCCAGTCCGGTGGAAGTCTTGGCCGGGCATTGGTTCCAACGACCACCGCGCGACTCGCAACGCACGACGCGATCGGCATACCCGGTGTCGACGCCGCTGCCGCCGAAGCCGGTCAGGAATTCCGCCCGGCAATTGTCACGCACCCAGATGGCGTCGACTTCCACGCCCCAGGTGCGGCCTTCCGCGCACACGCCTTCGGAGAGTTCCTGCAACAGGCGCACGCCCCGTCGGGTATCGACCAGGCACCGCTCGACCGCGCCATCGGTGGATTCACAACGCACGCGGCGCTCGCTGTCCCTGCGCACGGTTTCCTGAGCGGCCTTGGCCGACGGCAAGACCATCAGCATGACGATCACCCCCGCCCACCAAGCCGTCGACCTGCATGTCAACACTACTCACCCCAACGCGGTTATCGCGGGATCACTGTAGCGCGAGCGGGGAAAAATCCCATTAAGAAACTCGCGTTATCGAAATATCACAGTCGCGTCGTGAGCATTCTGTCACGCGCGTGAGAAATCGAAGGCCAGCACATCCCCGATGCGACCGCTGCCCAGCATCGCCATCATCAGGCGGTCGACCCCCAGGGCGACGCCCGCGCAATGGGGAAACCCGGCCGCCAGCGCTTGCAGCAGCCGTTCGTCGCGCGCTGGCTGGACGTCGCCGCGACCCTGGCGCAGGGCCCGGTCGCGATCGAAACGGCGCCCCTGCTCGGCCGCATCGGCCAGCTCGTGGTAGCCGTTGGCCAGCTCCAGCGGGCCCAGGTACAGCTCAAAGCGTTCAGCGACCGGGACGTCACCGGTGGCGGCCTCGCCTTCACGCACGCGTGCCAACGCGCATTGCGAGGCCGGATAGTCGTACACCGCCAGCAGTTGGTCAGCCGGGAACGAGGGCTGCAGGCGATGGGTCATCAGCAGGTCGAGCCAGTCATCGCGGGTCAATCCGGCGGGGTCGATCACGACGTCGCCCATCGCCTCGCGCAGTGCTTCCTCGCTCGCCGTGTGCGCATCGATGCCCAGGCGCTGGCGGTACAGCTCGTGGTAGCCGATCTGCGACAGCGTGGCCCGGCGCCCGACCAGCGCCAGCGCCGACTGCACCAGCTCGGCTGTTTCCTCGGTCAGGCGACGATGATCCCAGTCCAGCCGATACCACTCGAGCATCGTGAATTCCGGATTGTGGCGTCCGCCCGCCTCGCCATCGCGGAATACGCGCCCGAGTTCATAACAGTCGCCGAAACCGGCCGCCAGCAGCCGCTTGAGCGGGTACTCCGGCGAAGTGCGCAGCCAGCGCGCGCGCGGCGCGCCGTCGGTGCGTCCACTGAACTCCAGCGAGAACGAGGCGATGTTCGGATCGGTATTGCCGGCCACCGACATCACCGGCGTCTCCACTTCGGTCACGCCGCGCTCGGCGAAGAATGCGCGGATCGTGGCGTTCAGCCGCGCCCGTAGGCGCAGCGCCTCGAAGTTCGCGGAAGGACGCCAATCCTGCGTCATGCACCGTGCTCGGCAAGGAACGCAAGCAGCCGCGCTTCGTCCCAGGTCTCCACGCCCAGCTCCTGCGCCTTGTCGAGCTTGGAGCCGGCAGCCTCGCCGGCGACGACGAAGCTGGTCTTCTTCGACACGCTGCCGGCGACCTTGGCGCCCAGCGCCTCCAGCTGAGCCTTGGCCTCGTCGCGACTGAGTCCTGTCAGCGTGCCCGTGAGCACCACGGTCTGGCCTTCCAGCGGCCCCTGCACCACGCTGGCCGCGGCGGCCGCGGCCGGCGTGAGTTCCAGCAGGCGCGTCAACGCCGCCGCGCTGTCGCTCAGCAACTTCGCGTGATGTTCGTCTTCGAGCCAGCCGGCCAGTCCGCGTGCAGTGTCGGCCGGCAGGCCGGCGGTGACGTAGTTGTGCTCGGGTGCGTCCAACAGCGCGTCGGCGCCGCGGAATGCCGTAGCCAACTGCTCCGCACGCACCTTGGTGACCTTCGGGATTTCCAGGTCCTGCAGCAGCATCGCCAGCGTCAGGCCATCGCGCAGCTTCGGTGACGGCGCGTGCGTGTCGGTGATGGTGACGCCGCGTTCGAGCAGATCGTCGATCACCTGCTGGTTGCCAGGCTGGTCGAGGAAATGGCCGATGGAGCGGGCGACTTCGCCGCCGACATCCGGAACCCGCTTGAACAGCGGCCACGGCAGGTGGCGGATCAGTCCGATGTCGCCGAACCAGATGGCCAGTGCCTTGGCGGTGCTTTCGCCCACGTGCTGGATGCCCAGCGCATAAAGGAACCGTTCCAGCGTCGTGGTGCGGCTGCGGTCGATCGCCTCGACCAGGTTCTCGGCCCACTTGGTGGCGACCTTGGCGCGGTTCCACTTCACTGCGTAACCGGAAGGCAGTCGCTGGCTCCATTCGGCCAGGCTTTCCCACGCTGCCGGCGAGAAGTCCGATACAACCTTATCCTTGTACGTCAACTGGCTTGCGCTCTTGCTGAGCACTTCCAGGAAGCCCTCCGCCGACTCCGAATCGAGCAGCGCCTTGGCGGTGAGCAGGTCGTCCAGGGTCAGGCGGTACAGGTCGGCGACATTCCGGATCGAGTCCGAGTCGCTCAGGATTTCGATCAGGCGCTCACCGAGACCGTCGATGTCCATCGCGCGACGCGAAGCGAAGTGGCCGATGGCCTCCTTGCGCTGCGCGGCGCAGGTGAGTTCTCCGGAGCAGCGCCAGACCGCCTCGCCTTCCTCGCGCACCAGCTCCGACCCGCACACCGGGCACAGACCCGGCATCGACCACGGTTGCGTTCCGGCGGGACGGCGTTCGGGTACCACGCGCACGACTTCCGGAATGACATCGCCGGCACGCCGCACGATCACGGTGTCACCGTTGCGCACGTCCAGTCGCGCGACCTGGTCGGCGTTATGCAGGGTGGCGCGCGTCACGGTGACGCCGCCGACCTGCACGGGTTGCATCAGCACCCACGGCGTGACGGCGCCGGTGCGTCCGACGTTGACCTCGATCGACTCCACCACCGTCATCTGTTCCTGCGCCGGGAACTTGTGCGCGATCGCCCAGCGCGGCGCGCGCGAGACGAAACCCATCTCGCGCTGGCCTTCGTAGTCGTCGAGCTTGTACACCACGCCATCGATGTCGAACGGCAGTTTGTCGCGCTTTTTGCCGACCTCGCGGTAGTAGCCCAGCAGGCCGTCGGCGCCTGCAACCACCGCGCTTTCGACGCTCACCGGGAAGCCCCACTCGCGCAGTTGCTTCAAAGTCTGCGAATGCGTGTCGGGCAAGTCACCGCCTTCGACCTCGCCGACCGCATAGGCATAGAACGCCAACGGGCGCTTCGCAGTGATGCGCGGATCGAGCTGGCGCAGCGAGCCGGCTGCGCCGTTGCGCGGGTTGGCCAGTACCTTGCCGCCGTGCTCGAGCGCATGCTCGTTGTAGCGCCGGAAATCCGCCAGCGGCATGTAGATCTCGCCGCGCACTTCTAGCACTTCCGGCCAGCCCTTGTCGCGCAGTTGCAGCGGGTCATCCTTTCCTTTCCCGCTGCGCAAGCGCAGCGGGATCGCCTTGATCGTGCGCAGGTTGGCGGTGACGTCCTCGCCGGTGGCGCCGTCGCCGCGAGT
>DATDBD010000109.1:0-9857 GCA_036525015.1 Lysobacter sp. | reverse complement strand
TCCCCGCTTTCGCGGGGATGACGGCTTGAGTGCACGCGCCGCGAAAGCCCACTCGTCCCTGACGGCTTGTGCCTTTCGCTTTGGCTTTTGAACAGCCGATCACTCCCTGGACCCGAAGGGCGGCGTGCATGGATGCACGCCCGAGCCATGGATGGCGAGTCGAAAAATCTCCTTAGGACCTCCGACGTGGGGCTGATTTGTCGAGGAAGGCCATTTCTTTTGGTTACTTTTCTTTGGGCCAACAAAGAAAAGTGACCCGGCCGCTGCAGGCGGGCGGAAGCTTTGGCTGTTGTTCTAGAGAGGCAACAGCAAAATGGATCCCGGATGACGATTCAGGCTCCGACAGCATCCAGTTCCGGCTCCGGCTCCAATTCGGAGCTGGAGCCATCACCCAAAGATCAGTTCTTCCCCGCCACACCCATTTCCCGCAACAACTGCGGCGCCGGATAAACCTCCTTCATGATCCAGCGCATGTAACGCTGGTCGACCGCGATCATCCGGGTCATCGCCGGATCGAAGACCCAGTTGCTGCTCACCGACTCCCAGTTGCCATCGAACGCCAGCCCCACCAGCTTGCCGCGCGCATCCAACACCGGCGACCCGGAGTTGCCGCCGGTGATGTCCAGGTCCGACAGGAAGTTCACCGGCACCGTGCCCAGACGCCTGTCGGCCAGGCCGCCGTAGTTCTTCGCGGCGATCGCATCGAGCAGCGCCTGCGGCGCATCGAACGGATCCTGGCCGGTGGCCTTGGCCGCGACTTCCTCGAGCCGGGTGAACGGCACCTGTTTGCTGCCATCGGTTCTGGTGTAGCCCATCACGTTGCCGAAGGTGATGCGCAGCGACGAGTTGGCATCGGGATAGACGAACTGACCCTGGCTCTTCTTGTAATCGGCCACCGCTTGCAGGTACACCGGTCGCGCCATCAGCGCTTCACCGGCGCGCGTCTTGCCTTCCTTCTCCAGTTGCAGCGCCGTCGGCATCAGCGCCACCGCGAACTGCATTGCCGGGTCCTTGCTCTTCTCCAGCATGGAACGATCGGTGGTCATCAGCCTCAGTCGTTCATCGGTGTTGCCCAGCCTGGTCTTGGCCAGCTTGTCGAGCGCACGCTTGATCGCGCTCTCGTTGTTGCCGCCGAGCCACTTGTCCAGCGCCGGCAGATGCTGCGACGCCGGCAGCTTGATGTATTGGCGCAACCAGTACGCCTGCAGTTCGCGGTCCATCGCCGGCACATAGCGCCGCTCCATCTGGCGCATGCCGCCTTCGAAGGTCGGCAGGTCACGCTCCTGGTAGCCCTGCTCGCGCTCGGCGTCGGGCTTGGTGCGTTCGATCGACAGGCGATACAGCTGGGTCGCGGCCCCCAGCGTGCCCGTGCTGCGCAACTGGCTGAAAACCAGGTCGCGCTCGCGACTGACGCTGGCGACCTGGTTGATGGCGATCAGCGACTGATGCGCGGCCAACGCGGGCGCGCCTGCAGGCCCCTGCTTTTTCAGCCACGCCAGCACTGCGGTTTCCTCGGCTTGCTTCTTTTCGGCGGCATCGATGCGCTTGAAGCCTTGCAACTGGCCGTCGTAGTTCTTCATCACGTTCTGCCAGCTGCGCACCGTGCTGGCGTACTTGACCGCGATGTCGGGATTGCTCTTGCCGGCGACCTGCACCAGGGCGACCAGATCCTTGTAATGGCCACCGATGGCCGGATAGGTCCAGTTCGACGTCTCGTCGAACTCCTCGGCCAGCGCGTATCGCGCGGTGCGTCCCGGGTAACCGGCCACCATCACGAAGTCGCCCTCGTCCAGCGGCTTGTCGGCCAGTGTCAACCAATGCTTGGGCTGGTACGGCACATTGTCGGACGAGTACGCCGCCGGCTTGCCGCTCTTTGCGACGTAGGCGCGATAGAACGAGAAGTCGCCGGTGTGGCGGGGCCACATCCAGTTGTCGATTTCACCGCCGTAGTTGCCGACGCTGCCGGGCGGCGCATAGACCAGGCGCACGTCGCGGATTTCGAGATTGCGGAACAGGCGATAGACGTTGCCGCCCGAGAAGCTGTAGAGGCGGCAGCGATAACCCGCCTCCTGCTCGCAACCGGCGACCAGCTGCTTTTCGATGTTCTCCAGTGCCACCGTGCGTGCCAGCGCGTCGGGCGCCGCCGCGATCACGGCCCGCACGTGTTCGGTGACGTCCTGGATGCTGTCCAGTGCGTAGATGCGGGCGTTGGGGCCGGCGGAAACTTCATTGCCCTGCGTGACGGCATTGAAGCCGTCCTTCATCAGGTTCTTGTCGGGCGTGGAGTTGAGCTGGATCGCGCCGTAGGCGCAGTGATGATTGGTCACCACCAGC
Organism: Lysobacter sp.; assembly: GCA_036525015.1. Classification (GTDB taxonomy): domain Bacteria; phylum Pseudomonadota; class Gammaproteobacteria; order Xanthomonadales; family Xanthomonadaceae; genus Lysobacter_J. The sequence continues at coordinate 7,523 of DATDBD010000109.1, read as the reverse complement.
CCCTGCGGCGAAACAAAGCTCGCGGTGCAGCCGCCGAGCGACACCACCGCCGCCATCGGATCGCCGGTGAGGTTGGCCAGCTGCTTGGGGTTGAGCTTGAGGCCCGCCTTCTTCAGGGGACCGGCGATCTCCGGCAGTTGCTGCGGAACCCACATGCCTTCGCCCGCCTGGGCGCTCCCAAGGCCGGCTACGGCGACAAGACCGGCGATCGCCGAGGCCAACACGTTATGACGCATGTACAAAAACTCCTGGCGGACGAACCTAAAGGCGAGTCTAGCCCGCTCCACGATGGCGCGGACTGCGACCGCCGTCGCATCCAGCCGTTGAACTTTGCCGGTTTCGGCGTGTTTCTGGCGGGCGTTCACTCTGCAGGCAGGTTCATTTCCCGCAGCAGGTGCGGCGCCGGATAGACCTTCGCCATCAGCCAGCGCATGTAGCGCATGTCGACGTGGATCGCGCGTTTGTAGCGCGGGTCGAACATCCAGCTGGCGCTCACCGCCTCCCAGTTGCTGTCGAAGTTCAGCGCGATCAGCTTGCCCTGCGCGTCCAGCACGGGCGATCCGGAGTTGCCGCCGGTGGTATCGAGATTGGTCAGGAAATCCACCGTCTGCGCGCCTGCGGACGAATTGCCCAGGCTCGGCTCGGCGGTGCTGCCAAAATCGCCCTTGGCAATGGCATCGAGCAGCGGCCGCGGCGCGTTGAACGGTTCGGCACCGGTGTGCTTCTCGGCGATGCCCTGCACGGTGGTCAGCGGCTGGTAATGCACGCCGTCGCGAGGATCCATCGCGCTGATGCGGCCATAGCTCACGCGCAAGGTCGAGTTGGCATCGGGATAGATCGCACGGCCCTGCGACTGGCGGAACGCGATCAGCCCCTTCATGTAGGCCGGGCGCAGACGCAACAGCTCGCCGGCGCTGACCTTGGACTCTTCCTCCAGCCGCAGCACGGCCGGCAGCACGGCCGCGGCGGCCTTGAGCAGCGTGTCGTCGGAAGCCGCCAGCGCCGCGCGATCGGCCTGCATGGCCGACAGCCGTTGGGCCTCGTCTCCGAGGCGGGTGCCCGCATACATCGCATCCAGCTTCGCCTTCAGTTGCGCCGACGTCGCGCCGAACACGGCATCGAACTCGGCCACGTGCTGCGCAGCCGGCAGCGCCTGGTACTGGGTGAGAAGATCGGTCAGCAGCGCCTTCTCCACCGCGGGCGAATAGCGTCGCTGCACCTGCTTGAGCTTGCCGGTGATCAGCACTTCGTCGCGCTGCTGGTAGCCGGATTCGCGCTGCGCGTCGGGCTTGCTGCGCTCGTGCGCCAAACGCTGCACGGTGAGCGCCGAGCTCAGCAACTGCGACTGCGAGGCGATCACGCCCAGCAACTGGTCGCGCTCGCGCGTGGCCACGCCCCGGTCGAGCACCGTCTGCGCGGCGGCGATGTCGGCTTTGATCGCGGCTGCATCGGCCTGCTTGTCCAGCCACGCCATCATCACGGTCTCGTCGTCGCGACGTACCTTCGCCGCGTCGCTGCGACGCAGTCCGTCGAGTTCGCCCTGCGCGCGCTTGAGCGTGTTCTTCAGGCTGCGCACCTGCGCCGCGTAGCTGACGCGCGCGGCCTCGTCCTTGGCGCTGGCCGATTCGATCGTATCGATCATGCCTTGGTACAAGGCGACCCGCGAAGGCAGCTGCCAGTCGATCTGGTTGGCGAACTCCGACGCCATGCGATGGCGGAACGTCACGCCGGGATAGCCGGCCAGCATCGCGAAGTCGCCTTCCTTCACGTTGCGCGTGGACACCTGCAGGTGCGCCGGTGGCACGTAGGGCACGTTGTCCGGTGCGTAATCGGCCGGCTTGCCGTCCTTGCCTACGTACGCGCGCAACAGGGTGAAATCGCCGGCATGGCGCGGCCAGACAAAATTGTCGACCTCGCCACCGTAGTTGCCGATGTCGTTGGGTGGCGCATACACCAGGCGCACATCGCGCAATTCGAGCTGGCGCACCAGGTAGAAATCGGTGCCGTAGTACATGTTCGCAACGCTGCAGCGGTAGCCCGCTTCGCGCTCGCACTCGGCGATCGCAGCCTTGGTCGCCGAATCGACGGCGTCGTAGTACTCGCGCCCCTGCTTGCCTCTGGCGCCCTCGAGGATGCGGTCGGTGATGCGGTCGAAGCCGGTGGTGACCAACACGCGGTAGTCGGGATTGGCCGGCAACTCGGCGCCGCGGTCGGCGGCGATGTAGCCGTCGCGGATCAGGTCGCGCTCGGGCTTGGCGTTGTACTGGATCACGCCGAAGGCGACATGGTGGTTGGTCAGCACCAGGCCGTCGCCCGACACGAACGCGCCGCTGGCGCCGCCGACCTTCACCACGGCGTTCATCGGCGGCTTGGCCAATTCCGCCAGGTCGCTCGGGCGTCCCTTGAAACCGGCCGCCTTGAGCTGCCTGGCGATGTCAGGCAGCTGCGACGGCATCCACATGCCCTCGTCGGCATGGGTGTGGCCCGCCAGTGTCAGCAGGGGCAGCGCGAAGGACAGGATTAACAGACGGTGGCGCATGGTGGATTCGTGTCACTGAAGGAGCGTCAGGAGGCGGGACGATAGGCGATGCCGGCCGGCCCGGGCAAACCCGCGACCCGGTCGGGACGACCCTGCGGGCTATAATTGCGACCTCTTTACCGCCAGTCCGCGGACGTTCCCAATGACGCAAACGATGAAGGCGCTGGTCAAGCGCGAAACCGGCAAGGGCATCTGGATGGAGGAGGTGCCGATCCCCTCCCCCGGCCCCAACGAAGTGCTGATCAAGCTCGAAAAGACCGCGATCTGCGGCACCGACCTGCACATCTACCTGTGGGATGAGTGGAGCCAGCGCACGATCAAGCCGGGCCTGGTGATCGGCCACGAGTTCGTCGGCCGCGTGGTCGAACTCGGCGCCGGCGTGACCGGCTACAAGCTGGGCCAGCGCGTGTCGGCCGAAGGCCACATCGTCTGCGGCCACTGCCGCAACTGCCGCGCCGGCCGCCAGCACCTGTGCCCGAACACCGTCGGCATCGGCGTCAACCGCAACGGCGCGTTCGCCGAATACATCGTGATGCCAGCCAGCAACCTGTGGCCGATCCCGGACCAGATCCCGAGTGAACTGGCCGCGTTCTTCGATCCGTACGGCAACGCCGCGCACTGCGCGCTGGAGTTCGACGTGGTCGGCGAGGACGTGCTGATCACCGGCGCCGGCCCGATCGGCATCATCGCCGCCGGCATCTGCAAGCACATCGGCGCGCGTAATGTCGTGGTCACCGACGTCAACGACTACCGCCTCAAGCTGGCTGCCGACATGGGCGCCACCCGCGTGGTCAACGTCGCCAACACCTCGCTCAAGGACGTGATGGCTGACCTGCACATGGAAGGCTTCGACGTCGGCCTGGAAATGAGCGGCAATCCGCGCGCGTTCAACGACATGCTCGACTGCATGTACCACGGCGGCAAGATCGCCATGCTCGGCATCATGCCCAAGGGCGCCGGCGCCGACTGGGACAAAATCATCTTCAAGGGCCTCACCATCCACGGCATGTACGGCCGCAAGATGTATGAGACCTGGTACAAGATGACGCAGCTGGTGCTCGGCGGTTTCCCGCTCGGCAAGGTACTGACCCATCAGTTGCCGATCGATTCGTTCCAGGAAGGCTTCGAGCTGATGGAATCTGGCAAGGCCGGCAAGGTCGTGCTGAGCTGGAACTGACGCCTTGCACGTTTCCCCTCTCCCGCTTGCGGGAGAGGGCGAGGGCCGCGCAGCCGTCGCCACCTCAGTTGGAAGCTAGAACCCAGCGCTCGCGCCTCCACAATCACGCCAAGTTGCCCAGGTCATGGCGCGCCGCCCGGCCGATCGAAACGCCCCCTTTTCCAGGTAGGGATTGCACGCAAGTGCCAGCCCGTCGCGCACCGACAGCCATCAAGCCAGGTGGGCGACCAGCAGCGGCAGCGGCAGCGCCGCAGCCAGCAGGGGCAACGGCCATAGCGGCAGCGAAGCGGACGCGCGTTCGGCCATCCACCGATGCTAGCCCAGCCGCTGGGACGAACCTGCATTGGCTGACCCGCTTTGGCGCCAATGCTGGTTAACCCGCGTTGGTCACCCGCGTTGGTTAAAATTGCGGTCCGCCGAACTGGAACCGACGATGGCCACCGCCGCCCCCCTCACCCAACGTTACGCCGACGAACTCGAGAGCATTCGCGCCCAAGGCCTGTTCAAGTCCGAACGCATCATCACTTCGCCGCAGTCGGCCGAAATCACGCTGGAAGACGGCCGCACCGTGCTGAACTTCTGCGCCAACAACTACCTCGGCCTGGCCGACCACGCCGACGTCATCGCTGCGGCCAAGCAGGCCCTCGATACGCACGGCTTCGGCATGGCCTCGGTGCGCTTCATCTGCGGCACGCAGGACCTGCACAAGCAGCTCGAGAAGACCATCGCCGACTTCTTCGGCACGCAGGACACCATCCTCTACGCCGCCTGCTTCGACGCCAACGGCGGCCTGTTCGAACCGCTGCTGGGCGAGGACGACGCGATCATCTCCGACGCGCTCAATCATGCCTCGATCATTGACGGCGTGCGCCTGTGCAAGGCCAAGCGCTTCCGCTACGCCAACTGCGACATGGCCGACCTGGAAAAGCAGTTGCAGGCGGCCGACGCCGCCGGCTGCAAGACCAAGCTGATCACCAGCGACGGCGTGTTCTCGATGGACGGCTTCATTGCGCCGCTGGATGAGATCACTGCGCTGGCGAAGAAGTACAACGCCCTGGTGCACATCGACGAGTGCCACGCCACTGGCTTCCTCGGCGCCAGCGGCCGCGGCTCGGCCGAGGTCAAGGGCGTGATGGACAAGATCGACATCTTCACCGGCACGCTCGGCAAGGCCATGGGCGGCGCGCTGGGCGGCTTCACCACCGCCAAAAAAGAAGTGATCGAGATGCTGCGCCAGCGCTCGCGTCCGTACCTGTTCTCGAACTCGCTGCCGCCGCACGTGGTGGCAGCGGGGATCAAGGCGTTCGAGATGCTCTCCAGCGCCGGCGACCTGCGCGAACAACTGGTGGCGAACACCGCCTACTTCCGCGAGCAGATGACCGCCGCCGGCTTCGAGATCAAGCCCGGCGTGCATCCGATCGCCCCGGTGATGCTGTACGACGCGCCACTGGCGCAGAAGTTCGCGGCGCGGCTGCTGGAGGAAGGCATCTACGCGATCGGCTTCTTCTTCCCCGTCGTGCCGCAGGGTCAGGCACGCATCCGCACGCAGATGTCGGCGGCGCACACGCGCGAGCACCTGGACCGGGCGATCGCCGCGTTCATCAAGATCGGTCGCGAACTGGGCGTGCTGAAAGCCTGACGCCCGTGAAGTTGCATGCGTCGAAACGCAGAAGGCCGGTCTAAGACCGGCCTTCTGCATCATGGTCGCCGCGCCGGAGCGACGACCGGTGAGGATGCGTCTTACTTGCCGCTCTGGTCGCTCTTGGCCGCGCCGCCGTCTTCCTTCGGCGGTGCGCCCTTGGCCACGCGGATGCCGCGCGCCTTCATCCAGGCATCGAACTCTTCGGCACTCATCTTCTTGCCGTTCTGCTCCATGTTGAAGCGGTACGGCGTGTTGTCGTACTTGGTCTTCGGCTGGTAGCCCGCAGCGGTCTCGGCCTTGGCTTCCACCTTCGGAGCCGGCTCGGCGGCCGGCTTGGCCTGCTTGCCAGCAGCCTGCGCGAAGCCGCACAGCAGCAGCATCGGCACGGCCATCATCCACATCTTGCCCATGTTGAACCCTCCCCTTGGTGTGGGAGGAGTGTCGCTGCATTACCGCCGCAGTACCATGAGCTTGCGCACAATCCGAAGAAAAATGAGCTGCCTTCGCCACCCGGAATGCGATGACGTGCCCATTCAGTGTCCCAACGCTGCCAACTCTTCGGCACTCAATTCGCGCCACTGCCCCTTGCCCAGTTCCCCCAGGCGCAGCGCGCCGATGGCCACGCGCACCAACCGCAGCACCCCGATGTCGAGGGCAGCCAGCAGGCGACGGATCTGGCGATTGCGCCCTTCGTCGAGGACGATCTCGACCCACGCGTTCTTTTCACCCGCGCGCAGCAGGCGCGCCGAGCTGGCACGCAGCGCCTCGCCCGACTCGATGATGCCGCCCACCAGCGCCGCCAGCGTGCGCTCATCGGGAATCGTGTCGATCTGCACGTGATAGGTCTTGTCGAGCCCCACGTCGGGGTCGGTGATCCTGGCCGCCCACGCCGGATCGTTGCAGAACAGCAGCAATCCCTCGCTGGCCTTGTCCAGCCGGCCGACCGGCGCCAGCCACGGCAGCCCGGCACCGTCGAAGCAGCGGTAGACGGTATCGCGGCCACGCTCGTCGCTGGCGGTGGTGACCAGACCGCGCGGCTTGTTGAGCATCAGGTAGCGGCGTTGCGGCTGGTCGAGGGGATTCCCGTCGACCGTCACCCGGTGGCGGCCTTGCACGACCCCGAACTCTGGATCGCGCACGATGCGCCCGTCCACTTCGACCCGGCCGTCGGCAATCCATTGCGCGGCCTGCGTTCGCGAGCACAGTCCGCACTTGGACAGCACGCGCGCCAGGCCGTGTCGTGGTGAAGTCTTCATCATCTAAGGCCGCCTCGCGGCCGTGCTCGAAACGTGGGGGCGCGAGGCCTTACTTCTTCTTGTCCGCCTCGGTCGCGGCCGGTGCCGGCTCAGGTGCCGGCGCGGCGGCAGCGCCCTTGCCCTTGGCCACCCGCACGCCCTTGGCCTTCATCCAGGCGTCGAACTCCTCGGCCGTCATGCGCTTGCCGTTCTGGTTCATGTCGAACCGCCACGGCGTGTTGTCGTACTGGGTCTTGGGCTTGTAGGCCGCTGGATCGGTCGCGGTCGGCATCGCGGTGGCGGCCGGCGCTGCGGCGGGCGTCGCCGTGGCGACGTTCCTGCAGGCGTCGATGCGCTGTCGCAACAACACCTGGTCCACCGCCAGCGTCTCGTCGAACGCCTGCGACAGCACGCCGGTCGGCGCACCGAGCTGATGGCTCGGCAGGACCATTTCGGAAGCGATCGGCGCCACTACGGTGGGACGGATAGGCATCGCCTTGGGCGCCGCGACGCTCGCGCAGCTGCTTGTCTGCGCCTGCGCCATCCCGGCGATGAACATCAACGACAATCCGATTACCGCGCGCATGGCGTGTCTCCCGAGCATCCTGATCGTGCGCCCGGAATGCGTCCGGACTGAGCGAAACGAGTGTAGGCCCCGCTATGAGTGGGAACAACCGCCGATCGCACATTAGCCAGCTTCCCGTCACAAACGACGAAGCCCGGCCAGACGGCCGGGCTTCGCTTGTTGCGGGTGGCGGATCAGGGGACCCAGGTCCCCCGGTCGGCCGGTGGCTCAGTTCTGAACGTTCAGCTCGGTGCGGCGGTTCTTCTCGCTCTTGCAGCCCGGCATCGTCTGGCCCAGGTCCTCGAGCGGACGGCTCTCGCCGTAGCCATTCGGACCGGTCAGGCGCGATGCGTCGATACCGTTGC
>DATDBD010000108.1:0-2662 GCA_036525015.1 Lysobacter sp. | reverse complement strand
TGGGCAACGCCAACTGCATCCTGCCGCGCGATGGCTATCTCCAGCATCTGCGCGAGCTGTGCACGAAGCACGGCACCGTACTGATCTTCGACGAGGTGATGACCGGCTTCCGCGTCGCGCTCGGCGGCGCGCAGCAGCGCTACGGCATCACGCCCGACCTTTCGACCTTCGGCAAGATCATCGGCGGCGGCATGCCGGTAGGCGCCTATGGCGGTCGCCGCGAGCTGATGGAGCAGGTCGCGCCAAGCGGCCCGATCTACCAGGCCGGAACGCTCAGCGGAAATCCCGTGGCGATGGCGGCGGGACTAGCCACGCTGGAATTGATCCAGGCGCCGGGTTTCCACGATGCGCTGGAACGCAATACGCACACGTTGTGCGACGGACTGGAAGCGGCCGCGCATGCCGCCGGCATCGCCTTCACCACCACGCGGGCGCCCGGCATGTTCGGGCTGTATTTCCGCCGCGGGCCGGTGGAGACCTTCGAGGACGCCAAGGCATCGGATACGGATCGCTTCAACACGTTTTTCCACGCGATGCTGGAGCGCGGCGTGTACCTGGCGCCGTCGGCATTCGAAGCCGGCTTCATGTCGAGCGCGCATGGCCCGGCCGAGATCAAGCACACGCTCGAAGCAGCGCAGACCGCGTTCGGCACGCTGTAAACGAACGACGCCGTCGACCGCGTAATGCGGCGACGGCGTTCAGCCCGCTTAAATCAGTCCGTCGCCTGCACGAACGCCGCCAACGCCGCGCGAAGGCGCAGCAGGCCTTCGGCGATGTCGGCATCGCTGATATTCAGCGCCGGCACGAAGCGCAGCACGTCGGGACCGGCCTGCAATAGCAGCAGGCCGTGCTCGACGCAGCGGTCGAGGATCTCGCCGGCGCGCCCGTGGTACGGCTCGCGCAGTTGCGCGCCCAGCATCAGGCCGCAGCCGCGGATCTCGGAGAACAGCTTGAGGTCGGCGTCGATCGCCGACAACGCGTCGCGGATCGCCAGCGACTGCCTGGCCACGTTGGCGAGCAAGGCGGGTGAAGACAACTCCCGCAACGCCGCGCGCGCCACCGCCGCTGCCAGCGGGTTGCCGCCGAAGGTGGTGCCATGCGCGCCGAACTGCATCGCGTCGGCCGCCTTCTCCCCCACCAGCATCGCGCCGATCGGGAAGCCGCTGCCTAGCGCCTTAGCCAGCGTGACGACATCGGGCGTGACCCCGAACGCGTGGCAGGCGAACAGGTGCCCGGTCCGGCCCATGCCGCATTGGATCTCGTCGAGGACCAGCAACGCGCCGTGGCGATCGCAAAGCGCCCGCAGGCCCAGCAGGAATTCCTCACTGGCCGGCGTGACGCCGCCCTCGCCCTGCACCGGTTCGACGAGCACGGCGCAGACATCATCGGCGGCCATGGCGGCCTTCGCTGCCTCCAAGTCATTGAATTCGCTGTAACGGAAGCCCGGCGGCAGCGGCTCGAAACCCTCGTGGTACTTGGGCTGGGCAGTCGCGGTGACAGCGGCCAGCGTGCGGCCGTGGAAGCTGCCACGGAAACTGAGGATGACGCGGCGATCAGGCGTTCGGCCCTGTGCGGTCGCCCACTTGCGCGCCAGCTTGACCGCGGCCTCATTGGCCTCGGTGCCGGAATTGCAGAAGAACACGCGCTGCGCGAAACGGGACGCGGTGACCAGTTCCTCTGCCAGGCGCAGCGGCGGCTCGCTGACGAACACGTTGCTGGTGTGCCAGAGCTTGCCGGCCTGTTCGGTCAGCGCCGCCACCAGGGCCGGATGGGCATGGCCGAGCGCATTGACCGCGATACCGGCTCCGAAATCGACGTATTCGCGACCGTCGCGGTCCCAAACGCGAGCGCCCTGGCCGTGGTCGAGGACGATGCGGCGCGGGCGGTACACCGGCAGGTAGTAGCGTTCGGATAGCGAATACAGCTCGGACGTCGAAGCGGTCATGACATGAAAAAGTGGGGGATTGAAGGCGCCATTGTCGCCGATCGCGGACCCCGCGTCCGGGCACGTCCTCGCATCGCGCACACCAGCCCCCCGGCAAAATCGCCTGCGTCTGCCTGCCCGGCCCTGCCTCGCCAAGAGGGTCTCATGCGCCTGCAACTCGATCCGCAACATGAGCCGGCCAGCGAATCGGGTTGGCGGCGGACCTGGTTCGACATCATCTACCGCCACGACACGCGCCTGGCGCGCAATTTCGACCTGCTGCTGATCGTGGCCATTCTCGCCAGCGTGCTGGTGATCATGGTCGACAGCGTTGCGTCGATCCACTCCCGCCACGCGAACCTGCTCTATCGGCTGGAGTGGGGGTTCACGCTGCTGTTCAGCGTCGAATACGTGATGCGGCTGATCGTGGTGCGTCACCCGCTGCGCTACGCATTGAGCCTGTGGGGAGTGATCGACCTGTTGTCGATCCTGCCGACCTACGTGTCGTTGCTGTTGCCTCGCAGCCAAAGCCTGCTGGCGGTGCGGGTGTTGCGCATGCTGCGGCTGTTCCGCGTGCTCAAGCTCACACAGTACGTCGAGGAAGGCGGCGTGCTGATCGGTGCGCTGGTGCGCAGCCGCCGCAAGATCCTGCTGTTCCTGTCGGCGCTGGTCACCATCGCCGTGGTCTTCGGCGCGCTGATGTACGTGGTCGAAGGCCCCCACCACGGCTTCACCGAC
>DATDBD010000107.1:0-5200 GCA_036525015.1 Lysobacter sp. | reverse complement strand
GCGATGGTGGCGCGGATCAGTTCGCGGTCGTCGGCGCTGATGTGCAGCGAGTCCTTGCGCAGGATCGGGATCACCGTGAACTCGAAGCCCACGCCCAGTTCGCGCAGCATGCTGCCGATCTGCGGTTCGCCGATCTGGTAGTCCGACTTGTCGTCGAAGTAGATCTTGTCGATCGTGCCGCCGGTGGTGACGATGCAGAGCTGGTCCATCGTGATGTCGCGCGCTGGGAAACGCCGCAATTATACGGGGGCGGGCCTTGGCCCGCCGCTCGATGTACTTCTGCCGATGTCTGTCGCGACGGAACCGCGCAACGCGGGCGCATGCCCGCCCTACGGTTTTTTGGCGAAGCGGGCGCGCAGGCCGGGCAGGCTGGCGGCGAGAACGATGGCCACCGCCAGGACGATTTCCGCAATCGCGAAGCCGCGTTCCGGCGCGCGCGTGTAGGCCACCATGACCCCGTGGCTGAACCATCCCAGCGCCAGCACGCCCGCCCAGAACGCCGCCTTCCGGCGACCGTGCAGGGCCGCGGCCGCCAATGCCAGCGGCGGCAGCGCGAACACGACCAGCGCCGCCAGCGGCGAGGGTTGCGGGCCGAACCACGCAATGAACAGTCCGCTCAGCGCCAGCAGCGCGATCACCATCAGCTGCCGGATGTTCATGCCGCCACCTTCGCCACCAGCGTGGCCAGCCGGCGACCGAGCGCGCGCGCCAGTTGCGCTTCCTCGTCGCTCAGTTGCGGATCGTCCTGGCTGCCGGATACATGGCTGGCGCCATAGGGCGTGCCGCCGCTGCGGGTGCTGGTGAGCGCGGGTTCGGTGTACGGGATGCCCATCAGCACGCAGCCGTGGTGCAGCAGCGGGACCATCATCGTCAGCAGGGTCGCTTCCTGGCCGCCGTGCATGGTCGCGGTCGAGGTGAATACCGCCGCCGGCATGCCGACCAGCGTGCCGCTGGCCCACTCCGCGCCCAGGCCATCGAACCAATGCTTGATCGGCGCGGCCATGTTGCCGAAGCGGGTGGGGCTGCCGAGCGCCAGGCCGGCGCATTCGACCAGGTCGCGCGGTTCGACGTAGGGCGCGCCCTCGTCCGGCACCGGCGGTGCCGCAGTCTGGGTCACCGCCGCCACGGGCGGTACGGTCCGGATGCGCGCGCTGACGCCTTCGACCTCGCCGATGCCGCGCGCGACCTGTCGCGCCAGTCGCGCCACCGATCCGCCGCGGCTGTAATAGAGCACCAGAACTTCGGTCATCGCATTCTCCCAATGGCGTGGAAGGATAGTGGATGCGGCCCGTGTAAGCAGCCGAGGGGTGGCGTCGGTCGAGCCGGAGCCATGTCGCCGCCGATGAATTTGTCCATCCGGTCGGGGGCGACCACCACCATAACCGTGCCCATATCGACGCCACGGCCCATGCTCCGCCAGCACCCCCCATCGGTTACGCTCCGCCCGATGGAACCGTTGGACTCCTTGAATCGCTGGAGCGAACGCATGCGCGACCGCGCGCGCGCCGGCACGTTCTTCCAATTCGTCGCGCGCCGGTTCCTCGAGGACGATCTGTTCCAGGCCGCGGGCGCGCTGGCCTACACCACGATATTCGCGCTGGTGCCGCTGTCGATGGTGGTGTTCGGCGTTCTGTCGGCGTTCCCGGTGTTCAACGAGTGGAGCGACCGGCTCAGCGATTACATCTTCTCCAATTTCGTGCCGACCGCCGCGCGCTCGGTGCAGGCGTACCTCAAGCAGTTCTCCGCCAATGCCGGCCAGCTCACCACCGCTGGCGTGATTGCGCTCGTCGTATCGCTGCTGATCACGGTCTACGGCGTGGAAGCGGCGTTCAACCGGATCTGGCGGGTCAAGTCGGCCCGGCCCCGGTTGGGCCGCTTCCTGGTCTATTGGACGGTGCTGACGCTGGGCGCGTTGATGGCGGCGGCCAGCCTGGCGATCTCGGCCAAGTTCTTCGCCATGTCGCTGTTCGAGACCCAGTCCGGACGCGCGCTGCAGACCCTGATGCTTCGCACCGCGCCGATGATCATCGAACTGGTGGCCATCACCGCGATCTATCGCGTGGTGCCGCATCGCACGATCCAATGGCGCCATGCGTTCGCCGGCGCGCTGCTGGCGACGCTGTTGTTCGAAGCGGTGAAGTGGGGGCTCGGCCTGTACCTGGGCAGCTTCAATTCCTATTCGAAGATCTATGGTCCATTGGCTGCCGTGCCGATCCTGCTGTTGTGGATCTATCTAAGCTGGGTGGCGGTGCTGTTGGGCGCATCGCTGGCGTCGTCGATGTCCGAGTTCCGCTACCAGCCGGCCTCGATGCGCCTGCCGCTGGGCTTCGAGATGTATGGCCTGCTGCGCCTGCTGGCCCGGTTCAACGAGGTGCGCAAGGAAGGGCGCGGCCTGCACAGCGACGAAATCGAGCGGTTGGAGCCGATGTTGACCGACGCGCTGGTGCAGCAGATGCTGGCCCAACTGTGCGAGATCAACGTGGTCCGACGGGCCGAAAACGGCGAGTGGCTGCTTTCGCGCGATCTCGATGAGTTGACCCTCGCCGAACTCTACGAGGCTTGTCAGTTGCGTATCCCGATAGCGGAGGCACGTCTGCCCTGCCACGACGATTCGCTGGGCTGCTCGGCGGTCGCCGTGATGGACGAGCTGCGATTGCCCCTGCGCGAGCTGCTCAAGCGCCGCGTTTCCTCCATCCATGCCGAACCCGAGAGTTGAGCTGATGCCTCATTACCGCCCTGTCCTGATGCCCGTCCTCGCCACGGCGGTCGTGTTGCTCGCCGCGTGCCAGAAGCCCGCGCCGCAACCGGAAGCCGCGCAACCGGCTCAGCAGGCGCCCGCTGCCGCGACACCCGAAACCGCGCCGGCGCCCGCCGAAAAGCCGGCATCGGCCGATGCGGCGATCCCCGTTTTGAAGATCGCCACCACCGACGGCCGCCAGTACGACCTTGCCGAGCACCGCGGCAAGTGGGTGGTGGTGAACTTCTGGGCGACCTGGTGCAAGCCGTGCCTGAAGGAAATGCCGGATCTGTCCGCGCTGGACACCATGCGCGAGCACATCGAGGTGATTGGATTGGCCTACGAAGAAATCGAGCCGGCCGACATGCAAGCGTTCCTGAAGAAGCATCCGGTGGCCTATCCGATCGCCATCGTCGATACCTATTCGCCGCCTGCCGATTTCGATACGCCGCGTGGACTGCCGATGACCTATCTGATCGGCCCCGACGGCAAGATCGCCGACAAGTTCCTGGGGCCGGTGACGGCACATGACATCGAATCGGCCATCGCCAAGGCCGGTGGCCAGGCGGAAGCACCTGCCAAACCGGGAGAGAAGTCATGAAAGCGGCGCGCTTCATCGTCAGCGGGCAGGTGCAGGGGGTGTGGTTCCGTGCGGCCGCCCGCGACCAGGCGCAGGCGCTGGGGTTGCGCGGCTATGCGAAGAACCTGCCCGACGGCCGGGTCGAGGTGCTGGCCGTCGGCGACGCCGCCGCCATCGACACGCTGGCGGCGTGGCTGCGACAGGGGCCGGAGCTTGCGCACGTGGAGGACCTCGAGCGCCTGGACGCGCACGAAGACGAAGCCGGTGAGGGCTTCGTCACCATTTGAGTCCGTCCTTTTGAGTCCGTCATTGCGCCTTGGCCGCGCGCGGCATGGCGGCGCTGGCCTTACACCTTGAAGTTCTTTATCGGCTTGAGCGCGCCGTAGCGTTCGTTCTTCGGCTTGCCCGGCAGCTTCGGGAACTTGAGTTTCTTTTCCGGCACTTCCTTGTCGGGAATGCGCGAAAGCAGGTGGCGGATCAACGTCAGCCGGCCGATTTTCTGGTCGTTGAAATCGACCAGCGTCCACGGTGAATGGCGTGTGTGGGTGGCCTTGAGCATTGCTTCGCGAGCGCGGGTGTAGGCCTCGTAATGCCGGCGCGCTTGCTCGTCGATCGGCGAGAGCTTCCAGTGCTTGAGCGGATCCTTGAGTCGCTCGGCGAAGCGCGCCTCCTGCTGGCCCTGGTCGCAGCACAGCCAGTACTTGAACAACACGATGCCGTCGTTGACGAGCATCTGCTCGAATGCCGGTGCTTCCGCCAGGAACGCCTTGACCTGCGCGTCGGTGGCGAAGCCCATGACCTTCTCGACGCCGGCGCGGTTGTACCAGCTGCGATCGAATAGCACGATCTCGCCGGCGGCGGGCAGGTGTGGCACATAGCGCTGGAAATACCACTGCGTGGCTTCGCGGTCGTTGGGCTTGGGCAGGGCGACGACACGGCATTGACGCGGATTGAGATGCTCGGCGATGGCCTGGATCGCGCCGCCCTTGCCGGCGGTGTCGCGGCCTTCGAAGATCACCACCATGCGGCAGCCCGAATGCTGCACCCAACGCGCCATGTCGACCAGCTCCAGCTGCATTGGCTCCAGCAGCTCCTCGTATTCCTTGCGCTTGAGCTCGCTCATCGCGGTGTCTTCCTGCTGCGCGTAGTCCGGTGTGAACCGGACATCGATTTGGCGACTTCGAGCAAGGCGCCTTGTTGCCGGCTGTTGAGCGCCCGGTAGGCGGCGAGCAAGTCGTGCTCGCCCTGCGTGCGCGCCGGATCGAGCGTGCTGGCCAGCTCCGCCAGCAGCGCGCCGACGGGCACGCCGAACGTGCGCGCCAGCGCGTCGAGTTGTTCCTTGCCGGGCATCTTCTCGCCTCGCAGCCAGGCGCTGACGGTGGCCACGCCGGCGCGCGGGATGGCGGTGGCGATGTCGGCCGTGGTCAGGCCGCGGGCTTTGGCGAGCAATCGCAACGTGGTGTCCAACGACATCGGGTCACTCTCCGTTCTCAGGGCTGACGCTAGAGGCCTAGCGCTTCCTTCAGGCGCGGGCGCAGCGTGGCGAGGTTGCACGGACGCGTGCGCGCATCGAGCTGGCTGGCGATGATCTTTTCCCAGGCGGTGCGGCAGGCCGAGGTCGAGCCGGGCAGGGCGAACACGAACGTCCCGTTGGCCAGCCCGGCGAACGCACGCGACTGCAGCGTGGACGTGCCGATCTCGTCGAAGCTGATCGCGCGGAACAGTTCGCCGAAGCCGGGCATCTCCTTGTCGAGCAGCGGCAGCAGCGCTTCGGGTGTCGAGTCGCGACCGGTGAAGCCGGTGCCGCCGGTGACCAGGATGCCGTCGACGTTGTCGTCGGCGATCCACTGCGACACCGTGGCGCGCAGTTGGTAGCGATCATC
>DATDBD010000106.1:0-13871 GCA_036525015.1 Lysobacter sp. | reverse complement strand
GCGCCGCAATGGGCCGATTTCCGCACGCCGCTGCCGGGTTATTACTTCGGTGCGTCCGGCGCGCATCCGGGCGGCGGTGTGATGGGGGCGGCCGGCAAGATGGCCGCGCAGGAAGTCCTGAAGGATTGGAAGTAAGCCATGGGCGCAAACAACAAGTACGACGCCATCATCGTCGGCGCCGGCCACAACGGCCTGGTCGCCGCGAACTATCTCGCCAAGGCCGGAAAGAAGGTGCTGGTACTGGAACGCCGCGAGCAGGCAGGCGGACAATTGGCGGTCGAATCCTTCGATGGCCAGGCCTTCGATCCGCTGCATGCGGGCGCGCAGCTGCGGCCCGACATCGTGCGGGACCTCGACCTGGGTCGCTTCGGCCTGTCCGATGCGGGCGCGGCCCATGCCAGCTACACCTCGCTGCTGACCGAAGGCCGCCGCCTGCAGCTGTCGACGAAGCCCGGCGATGCGCAGACGCTCGAATCCATCCGCCAGTTCTCCGCCGCCGATGCCGCGCGGTGGCCGGATTTCGTCGCGTTCATGGATCGCGCCGCCGCATTCCTGGACGCGGCCTACCGCACGCCGATGCCGCGCCTGCCGAACATCGGCCTTGCCGAAGGCTGGCCGCTGGCCAAGCTGGCGTGGACGCTGCGACGCCTCGGCGGCAAGGACATGTTCCAGGTGATTCGCGCCATGTCGATGTCGGCGGTCGAGTTGACCGAGGAGTGGTTCGAGTCGGAGGAGCTGAAGGCTGCGCTCGCGGCCGTCGCCATCCACGGCCATACCCTGGGTTCGATGTCGGCCGGCACCGGCTACACGCTGATGCACAACTGGCTCAACCGCGGCGGCCTGGCGCATCGGCCGGTCGCGGGCGGCAGCGGCCGCATCGTTGAAGCGTTGCTGGCCGCGCTGAAGTCGCGCGGCGGCGAAGTGCGCACCGCAGCCGGCGTGGCACAGATCCTGGTCGACAAGCAGCGCGTCACCGGCGTGCGCTTGGAAGACGGCAGCCAGATCCCGGCGGACCTCGTGTTCTCCGCGGCCGATCCGCGTCGCACCCTGCTGGGCCTGGTCGGCGCGCCCGAACTGCCGCCGGACTTCGTCTGGCACACGCAGTCGATCAAGATGCGCGGCTCGCAGGCCAAGGTGCATCTGCTGACCGACGGCAAACACGGCATTCCCGCCGGGACGCTGGCGATCGCGCCCACGCTGAAGTACCTGGAGCGCTCCTTCGACGCCGCGAAGTACGGCGAGGTTGCCGAACGTCCCTATCTCGAAGTCACCACTGCGGGCGACGTCGTCTCGATCCACTTCCAGTCCGCTCCGTACAAGCTCAAGAGCGGGAACTGGGAGGAGGCGAGGTCGCGCATCGAGGCCATCGCCGTCGAGGCGGTGGCGGAACATTTCCCCGGGCTGAAGGCATCGGTACGCGCGCTGCGCTCGATCATGCCGATCGACCTGGAGCGCAACTATGCCCTGACCGAAGGCGATCCCAACCACGGCCAGCTGATCCTCGACCAGATGTTCTTCATGCGCCCGATGCCGGGCTGGTCGAACCACGCCACGCCAGTGGACGGCCTGTATCTGTGCGGTTCGGGCGGGCATGGCGGCGGCGGCATCAGCGGCGCGACGGGGCGCAACGCGGTGCAGGCGGTTCTCAAGACCTGATGGATGCGTTTGAGCGCAGCAACGCCCATCGACAGGGACGAAGTCGTATGAAATGAAACGACGGCTGGACCGTTGTCCGGTCAATCCTGAGCCGTTTTTCAACACGTCGCGGCGGTCGCACTCGAGCGGACTCGAACCATGGCCGCGATGGCGCGTTCGTGTCGTTGGCGCAGGTATGAGGACCCAATCCACCGTCTCTGCGACGCTGTACAGGATGCGGGCGAGAAGCCCGCTTCTCGAAGGCATCGTGCGGCACCGGTCGGGGCTGATTTGCTTCGTGTCTGTGGCGCTGTTCGCCACGATCTGCCTGCTGGCGCAGTGGCTGCGCCCCGACCTGGATTGGCGCCGAGCGCCGCTCAGCAATTATCTGAATGGCCACTACGGCGGCTGGGTGCGCGGCGCGTACTACGTGCTGAGCATGGCGCTGGTGCTGCTGGGGGCGGGGCTGTACGGGGCACTCCGGCCACATGCCCGCAGCGCGGCTCCGCTGCTGCTGCTGGTGGTGGCCGGCGTCGCTTTATGGGCCACCGCCATCACCGAGACCGATCTGCCGTACCTGACGCACGGCCAGGAAAACATGCTGCACAAGATCGCCGCGCTTACGACCTTCGTGAGCGTCACCACGGCCATGATGCTGCAGTCCTGGCGCTTCCATTACGACGCGACTTGGCGCCGGTATTTCGCCCTGGCGTTCCCGCTGGCCGTGGCGAGTTTCCTTGCGTTGGCGGTCTACGCCTTCTGGCAGGAGCCGCCCGAGGGGCTGCGGCAGAAGAGCGTGATCGTGCTGATCGTGCTGTGGCTGGGCCTTGCGGCCTGGTGGTTGCGTTGCCAGCAGCAGTTGGCGATGACGCAACTGGCGGGCACCGCAGGCAGGGCAACGCCGCATCCGCCTGCCCGCTGAATCGCCGAAACGCCGCGGCGCGGCGCTTACGCCCCGATGAGATCCGCGTGCAACAGGCGATGGAACAGGTGCTCGCCGCCTTCGCGGCGCACCGACAGGCGTCCGGTCGAATAGGCGCGCGAATGCAGGCCGCGCTGCACGGACTTGCAGATCGCCATGTCCTCGTCCTGGATCTGCTGGCCGACGTCGATGCTGGCCCGGTTGTACTCGCGCGCAGCCTCGGACACGTCGGCGAACCAGAAGTCGAAGATCACCTCAGTCTTGTCCACGCCCATCGGCAACACGAGGTTGGTGTCCATCATTCCCTCGTACCAGTTGATCATGAAATTGGGGTGGAACCAGTAGTAGAGGGCGCGGTCGCCCTTGCGCACCGCGGCGTAGTCGTCCTGCGCCTTGCCGGTGGTGAGCGGGCTCGATTGCAGGCAGAAGCGCTTGCCGTTCTCGATGGTGTAGTTCTTGTAGTCCAGCACACTGTCCAGGCCCTTGTGCAGGTGCGGAACGTGGTAGCCGCCGTCGAGGTAGTTATCGACGAACACCTTCCAGTTGCAGTCGAAGTAGTAGTGGCGGCGCTCGAACCAGTGCAGGTTGGACAGTTGCAGCGGGCGGATCTGTTCGATCAGGTCCCGGCCCAGGAATTCCTCCAGGCTCGGGCCCTGCGCATCCAGCCGAACGAACACCCAGTTCTCCCACACGGCGGTCGCCACGGGTGCCAGGCCGTGCTGGCTGCGGTCGAAGTGGCATTCGCTGTTGAAGCTCGGCGTGCCCTTGAGCGCGCCTTCCAGCGTGTAGGTCCAGCCGTGGTAAGGGCAGCGCAGGTTCTGCGCACAGCCCGAGGGTTCGGTCATCACCGCCGCGGCGTGGTGCCGGCAGACGTTGAAGAAGCCGCGCAGTTCGCCGTCGCTGCCGCGCACCAGGACGATGGGTTCGCCGGCGATCTCGCAGGTGACGTACTGGCCGGGTTCGCGAAGCTGGTCGACGCGGCCGGCGAGCTGCCAGGTACGGGAAAAGGTCGTGCGTCGCTCGCGCGCGTAGATGCCTTCGTCGATGTACCACGACGACGGAATCGTCGAGGCTTCCTCCAGCGGAAGATTGGGATCGTACTGCCCGACCAGTTCCATCACCGATGACTTCATTCGCTTGCCCTGTTGCGCGGGCCGATGCGGCCCATTCGTGTTTGGACGTCCCTTCGTCATCCTTTTCCGGGGGCGGTGATGGTGTCAATGCGGGTCGCTCATGTGCGCAAAGCGCCCTCGCCCCGGCCCTCTCCCGCACGCTGGAGTGGGGGCTGTTCCCGGCTGTTCCCGGCTGGTCCACGTATGCGTCGATGGACACGACAGACCTTCTCTCCGCAAGCGCGGTAAACCCCTTCTTCCGGTTGCGGGAGAAAGTGCCCGGAGTGCGGAGGTGGGCGCTCTTGAATCACCGCCATCCAAAATTCCCAAAAGAAAGGCCCGGCGAGTGCCGGGCCCTTCACTCATCTGCGCACCGCGATGCAATCACTCAACCGGCGCGTAACGCAACGTCAGATACCACTCGCGGCCCGGCTGGTTGTAGAACGCGACGGTCTCGTAATCGCGGTCGAACACGTTGGCCGCGCGCGCCTGCAGCGACAGGGCAGGCGTGAACGCGTACTCGGCGCGCAGGTCGAGCGTGCCGTAGCCGCCCAGGCGACGGCTGTTGGCCACGTCGTCGTAGCGCGAGCCTTCGCCGACTGCGGTCAGGCCGACGCGGAAGGCGCCGAACGCGCGGTCCACGTCCAGTCGGGCGCTGTTTTTGGCACGGCGCGCCAGTTCATTGCCCTCGAAGAACCCGGAGCGGTTCTCGGTGTCGATGTAGCTGATTGCGCCGGCGATCGTCCAGTCAGCGACAACGGTATCGGCGCTGAGCTCGGCGCCGCGGATGCGGGCCTTGTCCACGTTGTTGGGCAGGTTGACGGAGATGTCGAACGCGATCAGGTCGTCGACGTCGGTGCTGAAGGTGTCCAGGTGCGCGTTGAACGTCTCGCCGCGGAACGCCAGGCCCAGCTCCCAGGTCTTGGATTCTTCCGGTTCCAGGTTCGGGTTGCCGAAGAACGGGAAGTACAGCTCATTGAAGGTCGGCGCCTTGAACGCGGTGCCGTAGCCGGCGGTGACGCGCCAGTTTTCGGCGAAGCCCAGGCCCCAGGCCGCGCTGCCGGTAGTGTGGTTGCCGAACTGCTGGTTGTCGTCGTTGCGAACGCTGGCCTCGAGCGACTGCGCGCCGAACTTGCCCTGGTACTGCACGAACGCGGCCTTGTTGTCGCGCTCGGACTCGGCGTAGTCGGTCGTGCCCGAGACCTCATCGCGCAGCCAATCCAGGCCCACTGTCAGCAACTGGTCCTGGGCGATGCCGAAGTCGCCCTGCAGCGTTGCGCTGTCGCGGTTGGTGCTGAAGGTGTCCAGGAACACGTCGCCGAGGAAGTTGTCGGACTCGTCCTTGTTGCGGCCGGCGGTCAAATGCAGGTCGACACGCTCGGACGGGCGCCAGCGCAGCTTGCCGCCGATCACCTGCTGGACCGTCTCGGAGCGGTCGGTGAAATCGCCGTCGAACTCGATGTCGCCTTCGTTGCGCAACGCGTGGCCTTCCAGGCTCCACTGCTCGTTGAAATTGAATCCGCCGCGCAGCGACAGCGCATCCTTCTCGTAGCCGTCGTGGTCGGGCTGCGAATCACGCGCGATGAAGCAACCGCCGCCCTCGAACGTGACCGGGTCGAAGAGTCCGTAGCAGGCATTGATGCCGTCGGTGCGGGTGTGCTGGAAGTCGGCACCGAACCAGGCGCGGTCGTTGCTGCCGCCGAAGCCCACGCCGTAGCCCTGCGTGTCGTTGCTGCCGACGTCCAAGCGCACGCGCGGCGCGAAACTGTCGCGGTCGCGGCGCGTGAACACCTGGATCACGCCGCCGATGGCATCGGCGCCGTACAGGCTCGAACGCGGTCCGCGCACGATCTCGACGCGGTCGATCATCTCGATCGGCAGGTCCTGCAGCGACGCCAGGCCGGAGGTCGGCGAGCCGATGCGGATGCCGTCGACCAGCAGCAGCACGTGGTCGGATTCGGTGCCGCGCAGGAACAGCGTGGTCAGCTTGCCCGGCCCGCCCTGGTTGCCCATCGAGATGCCGGCGCGGCCGCGCAGCAGGTCAGGCAGCGAGCGCGCCTGGCTGGTCCGGATCTGCTCGCTGTCGATCACTTCCACTGGCGTCAGCGCGTCGTTGACGCTGACGGCGGTGCGGTTGGAGGTGACGATGACCTCATCGAGGTCGGTGGCCGGACCGTGAGCTTGTGCATGCGCAGAAGTGGAGAGGGCGAGCGCGCAGGCGGCGGCCAGGACGGTGATCGGGGAACGCAGTGACATCGGGTTTCTCCAGCGCACGGTCTTCGGCCGTGTCGGTCGCAAGGGTGGAGCCGCGAGGAGAAGGGACAGGCCGCGTTGCGGGCGCGCAGCGCCGACGTCGCCGCCGCGACGCCCTCCGCATCGCAACCAGTGTGGGCCCATGGGGACCCGTTGATTCGAGGCCGGTCTCCGGACTCGCGAGTGGAGGTTTCCCTCCGGCTGCGGCGCCTTCCCGTGCGATGCACAGTGGCGGATGCCGCGCTTTGACTCGCTTACCGTTGCGGGGGCAGTGCCGGACTGGCCGCGCTTGCGCGCTGGCGTCACCGGCTTCCCGTTTCAACCCGTTGGCAGGACGCCGCCGGGTCACCTCGAAGCGCGCGCAGTCTACGCGATCCGAAGGAACTGTCCAAAGAACGAACCGTCATGGCCCGATCCCATGCGTGCGGGAGTAGTCGTCGGACGGGGAACCCGCCCTCACCGGTCTGCGCGGATCAGTCGTGATCGCCGGCGGCGTCGTCGAACAGGGTCGGCATCGCCATGGGCTCTTCATCCATCATCGTGGTGGTGCACGGTGAGGCGGCCGGCCGATGGCGCGGCGGCGGCAGCAACGCGGTGGCGGCTTCGGCTGCGAGGATCAGTTCGCTGCGGCGCTCGTCCGGAATCTCCTGCCAGTGGCAGTCCAGCAGCGCGCCTTCGATGGCGTAGAGCAGGTTGAGCGTCGGTTTGAAGCCGGCACGCTTGACGCGCATGAACGCCTCGACCGATCCGACCGCGGCGATGTCCTCGGGCGTTCGCAGCCCCACCTGTCGAAGCCAGGCGGCGGACTTGGGCCCGATATTTCGCATCTTCAATCCGTTCACGCGAGCGACTCCACGAACGCTTTCGCGATGTCTTCCAGTCCTTTCTGGTCCTGCGCGTCGAAGCGGTCCAGCTCCGGGCTGTCGAGATCGAACACGCCGATCAGATGGCCATCGCCAGTGAATAGCGGCACCACCACTTCCGAGTTCGAGGCCGAATCGCAAGCGATATGGCCGGGGAAAGCATGCACGTCGGCGACGCGTTGCGTCTGCCGCGTCGTCGCGGCGGCACCGCACACGCCCTTGTCGAGCGGGATGCGCACGCACGCCGGCAGGCCCTGGAAAGGCCCGACCACCAGTTCGCGGCCGTCGTAGAAATAGAAGCCGGCCCAATTGAGTGCGGGCAGCGAGTGATAGACCAGCGCCGACAGGTTGGCGGCGTTGGCGATGCGGTCGCGCTCGCCCGACATCAGTGCGCGCGCCTGCTCCAGCAGCTGCGCATACTGATCTGCCTTGTCGCCAATTAGACTTTGCGTGGTGAACATGATGATTCCTCGTCCCCAGTCTAGCAGTGCCGCCAAGCAGGACTCGTGCCGTTCATGACTCCGCGCGGCCTGTTCATCACCGGAACCGATACGGGCGTCGGCAAATCCGTCGCCACGGCGGCGCTATTGTGCGCCTTGCGCACGCGTGGCCTGCGTGCGATCGGCATGAAGCCGTTGGCCAGCGGATGCGAATCGACACCGTCGGGCTGGCGCAACGAGGATGCGCTACTGCTGCAGTCGGCCAGCGATCCGACGCCGGCGTACGACGACGTCAACCCGTATGCGTTGCCGTTGCCACTCGCGCCGGAGCTGTCGGCGGCCGATGCCGGGGTCGAAATCTCGCTGGCGCCGATCCTCGCCGCGCACGCGCGCCTGGTCGCGCAGGCCGACACCGTCGTGGTCGAAGGCGTAGGCGGCTGGGCTGCGCCGCTGTCGGCCACGCTGGACCAGTCCGACCTGGTGCGCGCGCTGGATCTGCCGGTGGTGCTGGTGGTCGGCCTGCGTCTGGGATGCCTCAACCATGCGCGATTGACGGCGCGCGCGATCGCCGCCGACGGTGCGCGCCTGGTTGGCTGGATCGCCAACGAGATCGATCCGTCGATGCAATGCATCGACCAGAACTTCACGCTGCTGCAGCAACGCCTGCCGGTACCTTGCTGGGGTCGGCTGCCTTATTTCCCTGATCCGGATCCGCAGCGCCTGGCGCATTTGCTGGATCTGGCGATGCCCTGACCTCCGTGACTTATGGGAGGTGGGCGCCTGAACGAGAATGCTAGACTGGCGAGTATAGGAATTAAACCAATCTGAGCCGCACGCTGCCCGGCAGCCCGCTCGCCATGACAAATCCGGAGACCCCCATGGTCATGATCCCCCGCTCGGCGGCATTGGCCGCCGCGTTGGCATTCGCACTGTCCGCCTGCGGCGGCAAGGAACAGGCCCAGGGAGGCGGCATGCCGCCGCCGGAAGTCGGCGTGGTCAAGGTGAAGCCGGACAACGTGGCGTTGCAGAAGGACCTGGTCGGTCGTCTGGCCCCCTACCGCAGCGCCGATGTGCGCGCACGCGTGCCGGGTGTGCTGAAGCGCCGGCTGTATGAAGAGGGCACCGACGTCCAGGCCGGGCAGGTGTTGTTCCAGATCGACCCCGACCAGCTGCAGGCATCGCTGGGCCAGTCGCAGGCCGCACTGGCCTCGGCCGAAGCCACCTATGCCAATGCCACGGCCGCGGCGGATCGCGCCCGCCGGCTGGCGCCGGCCAAGTTCGTCTCCCAGTCCGACCTGGACAACGCCCTGGCCGCCGAGCGCAGTTCCAGCGCGGCGGTGAAGCAGGCCCAGGCTGCCCTGGCCGATGCCCGTATCAATCTTGGCTATGCCACCGTGCGAGCGCCGATCAGCGGCCGTGCCGGCAAGCAGCAGGTCACCGAGGGCGCACTCGTCGGCCAGGACACGGCGACGCTGCTGACCACCGTCGACCAGATCGACCCGCTGTACGTGAACTTCTCGGTGAGCGTGACCGAGCTTGAACAGATCCGACGCACCCGCACTGGCGCCGGCACCGGCGAGGGCAAGGTCGAGGTGGTCCTGCCCGACGGCACGGCGTACCAGCGCATGGGCACCATGGACTTCTCCGGCGACGTCGTCGACCCGGCCACCGGTGCGATCGCGATGCGCGCGCGCATCCCCAATCCGGACAAGCGCCTGCTGCCCGGCACGTACGTCACGCTCAAGGCGACGCTTGGTGAGCAGGGCAACGCTTATCTGGTGCCGCAGGCCGGCCTGCAGCGCGATGCCAGGAGCGCCTTCGTGCTCGTGGTCGGCAACGACGGCAAGGTCGGACGCAAGGATGTCGTGGCCGACCGCGTGCAGGGCGGCAACTGGGTGATCAGCAAGGGCCTGGCCGCGGGCGATCAGGTCATTGTGTCCGGCATCCAGCGTGCTCAGCCCGGCCAGCCGGCCAAGGCCACGCCATGGAAGCCGGACGCCACCGCCACGGCGGAAGGTCCGGCGCCGTCCGCGGCCGCGAAGGACCAGGCCAAGGACTGACCGCCATGTCCAGATTCTTCATCAACCACCCGGTATTCGCCTGGGTCATCGCGATCCTGATCTCGCTGTGCGGCGTGCTCGCCATCCTCAACCTGGGTGTCGAGTCGTATCCGACCATCGCGCCGCCGCAGGTCGTCGTTTCCACCAGCTATCCGGGCGCCAGCGCTGAGACCGCTGAGGGCGCGGTCACCCAGGTGATCGAGCAGCAACTGACCGGCATCGACAACCTCGTCTATTTCAATTCCTCGTCCAGCTCCAGCGGCGGCTCCAACATCACCCTGACCTTCGCGCCCGGCACCGATCCGGACATCGCCCAGGTGCAGGTGCAGAACAAGGTCGCCCTGGCGACGCCGCGCCTGCCCACTGAGGTCAACCAGCAGGGCGTGGTGGTGGCCAAGGCCAACGCCGGCTTCCTGATGGTGGTGGCCTTGCGCGCGGACAGCGAGGCGTGGGATCGCAACGGGCTGAGCGACATCATCGGCTCGCGCGTGCTCGACCAGATCGCGCGCGTGCCCGGCGTGGGCAGCACCCAGCAGTTCGGCAGCGAATACGCCATGAACATCTGGTTGAACCCGGACCAGTTGCGCGGCTACGGCCTGTCGGCGAGCGAAGTGCTGGACGCCGTGCGTGGCCAGAACGTGCAGTTTGCCGCCGGCAAGATCGGCGCCGATCCGGCGCCGGAAGAGCAGGGCTTCACCGCGACGGTGTCGGCCGAGGGTCGCTTCAGCACGCCAGAGCAGTTCGGCAACATCATCCTGCGCACCAACAACGACGGCACTGCGGTGCGTCTGCGAGACGTCGCCCGAATCAAGATGGGCGCGACGTTCTACGGCTTCGACAGCGAATGGGACGGCAAGCCCGCGGCCGGTTTCGCCGTGCAGCTGGCGCCCGGCGCCAATGCGCTGGGCGTCGCCAAGGCCATCCGCGAGCGCATGGCGGAGCTGGAGCCGACCTTCCCGCAGGGCGTCAACTGGTTCTCGCCGTACGACAGCTCGACCTTCGTCGCGGTGTCGATCAAGGAAGTGATCAAGACACTGTGCGAGGCGATTGTGCTCGTGTTCCTGGTGATGCTGATCTTCCTGCAGAACTTCCGGGCCACGCTGATCCCGACGCTGGTGATCCCGATCGCGCTGCTGGGCACGTTCCTGGGCATGTACCTGATCGGGTTCACGATCAACCAGCTGAGCCTGTTCGGCATGGTGCTGGCGATCGGCATCGTGGTCGACGACGCGATTGTTGTGATCGAGAACGTCGAACGCATCATGACCGAGGAGGGCCTGTCGCCGAAGGCGGCCACGCGCAAGTCGATGAGCCAGATCAGCGGCGCAGTGGTCGCGATCACGGTGGTGCTGGCGGCGGTGTTCATCCCCAGCGCGTTCCAGGGCGGCAGCGCCGGCGAGATCTACAAGCAGTTCGCCATCACCATCGCCATGGCGATGGGCTTCTCCGCGTTCCTCGCGCTGGGCTTCACCCCGGCGCTGTGCGCGACGCTGCTCAAGCCGACCGCCGATCATCACCGCGACAACTTCGTCTTCCGCAACTTCAACAAGCTCTACGACAAGGTCAGCTCGACCTACATCGGCCACATCGGCGGCGCGATCCGGCACGCTCCGCGCTGGATGATGGTGTTCGGCCTGCTGGTGGCGCTGTGCGGTTTCCTGTTCTTCCGCATGCCGGGCAGCTTCCTGCCGGAGGAGGATCAGGGCTATGCGATCGCGCTGATCAACCTGCCACCGGGTGCCTCCATCACGCGCACCAACGTCGTGCTCGACCAGGTGCGAGAAACGGTCCAGAAGGAAGAGGGCTTCGACGGCATCTTCACCGTGTCCGGCTTCAGTTTCGTGGGCCAGGGCGAGAACGTCGGCATCGCCTTCATCCGCCTCAAGCCCTGGGACGAGCGCAAGGTCACCGCGAGCGAGTTCATCCAGAAGGCCAACATGGCGCTGTTCGGCATCCGCGACGCGCAGATCTTCGTGATCAATCTGCCGACGGTGAGTGGGCTGGGCCAGTTCGGCGGCTTCGACATGTACCTGCAGGATCGTCGTGGCCAGGGTCGCGACGCGTTGACCGAGGCACGTAACCAGTTGCTCGGCAAGGCTGGCCAGAACCAGGCGCTGACGGGCGTGCGTCCCAACGCGCTGGAAGAGTCTCCGCAGCTCAAGCTCGACGTCGACCGCGTGCAGGCGCAGGCGATGGGTCTGTCGGTGCGCGACATCTACACCGCGATCCAGCTGATGCTGGCGCCGGTCTACGTCAACGACTTCGTCGACGCCGGCCGCGTCAAGCGCGTCACCATGCAGGCCGACGCGCCGTTCCGCACCGGGCCGGGGTCGCTGGCGCACTTCTATACGCCCAGCCCGAACCCAGGCAACGGCGTGGAGGACAACGATCCTGTCACCGGCTCGATGATTCCGCTGTCGAACGTGGTCAAGAACCACTGGATCATGGCCTCGCCGTCGCTGACCCGCTACAACGGTTATTCCGCCGTCGAGATCGTCGGGTCGCAGGCGCCGGGCCACAGCTCCGGCGAAGCCATGCAGGCGATGCAGAACATCGTCGAGAACGATCTGCCGCCGGGCTTCGGCTATGACTGGACCGGCCAGTCCTATCAGGAAATCCTCGCCGGCGCCCAGGCGCCTATGCTGATGGCGTTGTCGATCCTGGTCGTGTTCCTATGCCTGGCGGCGTTGTACGAGAGCTGGTCGGTGCCAGTGGCGGTGCTGCTGGTCGTGCCGCTGGGCGCGCTGGGTGCGGTGCTGTTCTCGATGCTGCGCGGCCTGCCCAATGACATCTACTTCAAGATCGGCCTGATCACGGTGATTGGTTTGGCGGCGAAGAACGCGATCCTGATCGTCGAGTTCGCCATCGAGCAGCGCAAGCACGGCAAGACGCTGCGCGAGGCGACGATCGAGGCGGCGCACCTGCGCTTCCGTCCGATCCTGATGACATCGTTCGCGTTCATCATGGGCGTGTTCCCGCTGGCCATCTCCAGCGGCGCCGGCGCCAACTCGCGTCACGCGATCGGCACTGGCGTGATCGGCGGCATGATCTTCGCGACTTTCCTCGGCCTGCTGCTGATCCCGGTGTTCTACGTCGCGGTGCGCCGCGTGCTGGGCGACAAGCTGGACGAAGCGCCGAAGCTCGAACAAGACGAGGACGAGGAACCGCAGCCCAGGCCCGCGACGTAATGCCATCCGGCTCGATCGATGAGCCAATGACAAAGGCCCGCCAACCGGCGGGCCTTTGTTTTGCATGATCGGTGTTGATGGCTGCCCGGTCGTCGGACAAGAAAAAACCCGGCAACCTGCGTTGCCGGGTTATCAATCCGCCGTAAAGCGGAGAGGAGAGAGTACTTGGGGTGTACGTAACGCTTACTTGCCAGCGGCCTTGGTCGCGGTCGCGGTCGCGCCCTTGACGGCCTTTTCGACGTCGGCCAGCGTGGTCTTGGTGGCGGCTTCGAGCTGCGACTTGGCCAGCTCGGTGATGGCGCCCTGCGCCTTCATCGTGCGACCGAACACTTCCTGGCCGGTGCTGACGCCGCGCTCGAGGTTCTCGCGGGCAACCTGCACGCCCTTCGGCAACAGGGTCTTGAGACCGTCGAGATCGCGCACTTCAGCAGCTTCGCCGAAGAAGGCGAAGGTGGCGTTGACGCGCTCTTCGATCGCGGCCAGCTGCAGGCCGAAAATGGCCGAAGCGTTGTCGAGGGCCAGGCGGTTGGCCTGCGCGGCCGTTTCCGCGAACTGGCGCGTAGCGGCGGCAAACTGTTCGTTGATCGGCTGATACATGGCTAACTCCTGAGATTCCGTAGTGGGAAATCAATCCGGTTGTCGGATTGTGCGGTGCAGCATAGTCCGGGTTTTGTTGCGATGCAACATCTGTGGCGGGGGGGTTCAGGCGGCGGTTGGGGAGGTCATCACGGCTGGCAGAAATCCGGCGACGGCCGATCGGGCTGAATGGATGACAGGCGCGCCCGGGCAAAGCCGGCATGCCCGCCGGCCAGGGAGGATGGCCTTGCAGGATGACAAAACGACGATGGACTCCCGATTTCCGGTGCCCGGCGCGCGTCCCGCCGTCGGTGATGGCGTCGCCGGTTGGCCGGTGGAATGGGCCTGGTGCTGTCGATGGGGCAGGCGTTCGCCGCCGATCCCCAAAGCCCCGGCTAGGGCCGGACGCGACCCGCACTGCCTGGGCCTGGTCCGGCGGCGGCGCCCGCGGGTCGGCCCGTATCGGCGTGCTCAAGGTCCGGATTCGAGGAGCGCGCGCTGTTCGCCAACCAGAGCGCGCTGGCGCGGGCGGTGCCGTACCGGCGCACCGGCAACACCAGCCGGCTTCTCTCACTGGCGAAGTACGTCGGCGCGAGTACCTGACATCCGGATCGCTGTTGCGGCCGCGCGCCAATAGCGCTGCCCCAAACAGCGCGATTTTGACGGACTCAGCGGCCTCGATAGTGGCAGCCGGAGGTGCAGGTCTCGTGCACCACCACTTCTGCCAGCAGCGGCAGTCGCGGCTTCAGGTGATCCCAGATCCAAACCGCCAGCCGCTCGCTGGTCGGGTTGTCCAGGCCCTCGATGTCGTTGAGGTAGTGG
>DATDBD010000105.1:0-8270 GCA_036525015.1 Lysobacter sp. | reverse complement strand
TGGAATCGATCTGAGGCTGGATTGCCAGGTCGCCGGCATCGATACGAAGACCAGGCAGGTATCGACCACGACAGGCGAGCGCCATGCCTTTGATGCGCTGCTGATCGCCACCGGTGCCGAGCCACGTCGCCTGCCTTTGCCCGGGTTCGACCTGCCCAACGTGTTCGTGTTGCGGTCGCTGGCCGATGCGACGGGGGTCATCGCAGCGAGCGGCCAGGCGAAATCGGTCGCCCTGGTCGGTGGCGGTTTCATCGGCATGGAAGCGGCAGGCGCGCTGCGTGCGCGCGGGCTGGAGGTCCACGTGGTGGAGCGCGACGAGGTGCCGATGGCGCGCGTGCTGGGCCCCGACATCGGTGGCTTCCTCACCGGCCTGCATCGGGAGCAGGGCGTGGCATTCCATGTCGGTGTCGAAGCCAAGGGCTACGACGGCAGCGTGCTGACGTTGAGCGATGGAGCTCGCGTGACGGCGGACCTGCTGATCGTCGGGGCGGGCGTTGCGCCGCGCACCGAACTGGCTGCCGCTGCCGGATTGGCTGTCGACAATGGCATCGTCGTCGACGATGCCCTGCAGAGTTCCGTTGCCGGAATCTTCGCCGCCGGCGATGTCGCCCGTTATCGATACGGCGGTGAGCTGATCCGGGTGGAGCACTGGGTGCATGCGCAGCGGCAAGGCCAGGCCGCCGCGGCGAACATGCTCGGCGCCGGTCAGGCGTTTACCGACGTGCCGTACTTCTGGACCCACCATTACGGTCACGATCTGCGCGTCACCGGGCATGCGGCGGGATGGGACGAGGTCCGGATCGACGGCGATCCCGCCACGCACGATTTCATCGCCAAGTATTTGCGCGGCGGCAAGCTTGTCGCCGCCGCGTCGCTAGGTCGCGACCTGGAGAACCTGTCCGTTGAGGCAGAGCTTGGCACCGGCCACAGCGTCACTTGATCTGCATGCGTCAGCGCATTGGTTGCAACGCAGTGCGGGGATCTACACCAGCCCGGTCGCGTAGAACGTGCCGATGACGACGAACACCGCGGCCGTCTTGATCAGAGTGATAGCGAAAATGTCCTTGTAGGCCTGGCGATGGGTCAGGCCGGTGACGGCGAGCAGCGTGATCACCGCGCCGTTGTGCGGCAGCGTGTCCATGCCGCCGGAAGCCATCGAGGCGACGCGGTGCAGCACTTCCATCGGGATGCCCGCCGCGTTGGCATTCGCCATGAAAGTCTCGGCCATCGCCGCCAGCGCGATGCTCATGCCGCCGGACGCGGAGCCGGTGATACCGGCCAGTGCCGTCACGGTGATCGCCTCGTTGACCAGCGGATTGGGAATCGCGCTCAACGCATTGGCCACGACCAGGAAGCCCGGCAATGCCGCGATGACCGCACCGAATCCGTATTCGGACGCCGTGTTCATCGCGGCCAGCAACGCGCCGGCGATGGCCGACTTGCTGCCCTCGGCGAAGGTGGCCATCACCGGCTTCCAGGCAAACACCAGCACCGTGGCGATGCCGAGCAGCAGCGCGCCCTGCACGGCCCAGATCGCGGCGACCTTGGACACTTCCTGCACGACCGGCGTGGCGCTGCCGATGACCGCCGGGTCGAAGCTGTGGCTGTCGCCGTAAAAGTGCGGAATCCAGCCGGTCAATAGCTTGTTGGCCACGCCCACCAACACCAGCGGTGCGATGGCGATGGCGGGGTGGGCGAGTCGGCCGCCAGTGAACGGCGTCGGCTCATTGACCAGTTGGTCGCCGTAGCCTTCGCCGGCCTTGAGCGCGGCGCGTCGGCGCCAGTCGAGATAGGCCAGGCCGACGGCCAGGATGAAGATGCCGCCTGTCGTGCCCAGTATCGGCGCGGCCCAGGTGTCGGTACCGAAGAACGTGGTCGGGATGATGTTCTGGATCTGCGGCGTGCCCGGCAACGCGTCCATGGTGAAGGTGAAGGCGCCCAGCGCGATCGTGCCCGGGATCAGCCGCTTGGGGATGTGGCTCTGGCGGAACAGTTCGGCGGCGAAGGGATATACCGCGAACACCACGACGAACAGCGACACGCCGCCATAAGTGAGCAGCGCGCACACCGCCACGATCGACAGCATCGCGCGACCAGCGCCGAACAGGCGGATGGTCGCCGCCACTATCGACTTGGAGAAGCCCGACAGTTCGATCACCTTGCCGAACACTGCGCCGAGCAGGAACACCGGGAAGTACAGCTTCAGGAAGCCGACCATCTTGTCCATGAACAAGCCGGTGAACATCGGCGCGACCAGCGACGGGTCGGTCAGCAGCACCGCGCCCAGCGCGGCCACCGGCGCGAACAGGATCACGCTGTAGCCGCGGTAGGCCACGAACATCAGGAAGCACAGCGCGGCCAGCACGATCAGGAAATCCATCTACGTCCCCGGTACGGATGTCTGGCTCGTCGTCCCGGCAAAGGCGGGCATCCATGCACCCCGGATGTTCGGCCCCGCTAGGTAAGCGGAGCCCGCCCCGCGGGAACGACGAGCAAAGCGTATGACGGCAGAGTCTCCGCGCCGGGGCCAGGCGCGGGCATTGTCCAAAGGTACAGATGCGGCCGGGGGTGGTCGCCTCCTAGTCTGTCGGCCATGACGGGGGAGGGCCCGTCGGTCATTGCGTATTCCGGCCATGAGGAACAGCGGACCGGAGCGCTTCATCGAACGGGACTGGGGGAGGAGCGTCACCATGAATCAGGGCAACAAGACCAGGGGCACCAAGGCAAGGAGCGGCCTGAGCGTCGCCATCGCCTGCGCGCTGCTCGCGCCGGCCGCCTGGGCACAGGACGTGTCCTCGCAGACCGAGGCCAGCGCCGACGCCACCACGCTCACCTCGGTCACGGTGACCGCGCGCAAGCGCGAGGAGACGCTGCAGGAAGTGCCGGTGGCGGTGACCGCGTTCACCGCACAGGCGCTGGACAAGCTCAATGTCGAGGATCTCGCCGACCTCGACGGTCTGGTGCCCAACCTGACCATTTATGCCGCGCGCGGCTCCAGCAGCACCGTCACCGCCTACATCCGCGGCATCGGCCAGTCCGATCCGCTGTGGGGCGTCGATCCCGGTGTCGGCATCTACATGGACGACGTCTACATCGCCCGCCCGCAGGGCGCGCTGCTGGACGTGTTCGACGTCGAGCGCATCGAAGTGCTTCGCGGCCCGCAGGGCACGCTGTACGGCAAGAACACCATCGGCGGCGCAATCAAGTACATCTCGCGCGGCCTGACGGTCGAGCCGGAAGGCTTCGGCTCGATCACCATCGGCAACTACAACCAGCTCGACGCTCGTGCTGCGTTCGCCAGTTCGGTCGGCGACGGCGCGCTGCGCGGCCGTATCGCCGTAGCCAGTCTCAACCGCGACGGCTACGGGGACAACCTCACGTCGGGGCAGGAGGTCAGCGACAAGGAGGTGCTGGCGGCACGCGGCCAGCTCGGCGCCTACGTCAGCGACGACCTCAACATCCAGTTCGCCTTCGACTGGATGGACGACCAGTCCGGCGTGCGCGGCGCCAAGATGCTGGCCCCCAACCGTTTCGCTCCCGGCCTGCTGCCGCTCGACGACCGCTACGACGTGCGCAACGGCATGCTCAACATCAACGACACCGATATGAAGGGTGCCTCGGCCGCGGTCAACTGGCGAATCAACGAGGACTGGGGCCTGAAGTACATCCTGGCCAAGCGCGAATCCGACACCGAGACCAACATCGACTTCGACACGCTTCCCAACAAGATCGCCGACGTGAAGGCGTTCTACAGCGACGAGCAGGTCAGCAACGAGCTGCAGCTCAACTACGATGCCGGCGGGCGCGCTCGCGGCGTGATGGGCATCTACGCGTTCGACGGCCAGGCCGGCGGGCAGGTGCTCAACAACTTCTTCAACCTGTCCTTCGGCGATACCCACGGCACGATCTACACCGACAGCATCGCCGGCTACGCGGACTGGACGTTCGACCTCACCGAGAAGCTCAAGCTCGACCTCGGTGCGCGCTACACCGACGAGAAGAAGCATGCGGAGGTGCTCAACCGCTGCTACCGCGATGCCACCTTCGCCCAGCTCGCGGTGCGCTGCGCGGCCAACAACCCGACTCCGGTCGCGGCCAGCTTCGACAAGCGCATCGGCTTTGAGAACACCTCGCCGAAGATCTCGCTGGACTACCAGATCACGCCGGACATCATGGTCTACGGCCTGGCGACGCGCGGCTTCAAGTCGGGCGGCTTCAACATCCGCGCCCAGGCCACCGCGGTGCCGCGCTCGGCCGAGCCGTTCGACGACGAGACCGTCGACAGCTACGAGATCGGCAGCAAGATGGCGTTCTTCGACCAGACGATGTACCTGAACCTGGCTGCGTTCCACAACAAGTACGAGGACATCCAGCTGTCGGTGTTCACGGCGTACGACAGCAACGGCGATGGCGTCAACGACGCGTTCTTCGGTGACTTCACCAACGCCGGCAAGGGCACGGTGGAAGGCGCCGAAGTCGAGTACCAGTGGTTGCCGACGCCGCACTGGCTGATCGCGGGCAACCTGGCATGGCTCGACGCCAAGTACGACGAGTTCATCTATGCCGGCGTGGACATTGCCGACGAGCAGGAATTCACCAACGCTCCGGAGTTCTCGGGCGCGATCAACGTCGAGTACCGCACCGACCTGTCGGGGGGCGGCAACCTGTCGGCGCGGTTGGGCTACAGCTACCAGAGCGAGGTGGTCGCCACCACCGAGATCGTCCGCACCGGCGCGCAGCCGATCACCCAGGACGGCTACGGATTGGTCAACGCCGGCGTGATCTGGTGGATCGACGATGCGTGGTCGCTGTCGCTGCAGGGAACCAACCTGGCCGACGAGGAATACCGCACCACCGGTTACAACCTGAATGCGGCGCTGGGCGTGCTGACCGGGTTCTACGGCGCGCCGCGGCAGTACTCGCTGGCGGTGCGTTACGAGTTCTGATGCCTCTGCTCCCTCTCCCGCTTGCGGGAGAGGGTCGGGAGTGCTTCTGCCGGGAAGGCAAAGCAAAAGCGCCCTCACCCTGATCCTCTCCCGCAAGCAGGAGAGGGGACCGGATGCAGGCGAGACGTTTCCCTCGACGGCGGGCTCAGGCCCGCCGTGCTTTTTTGGCTATCCTGCGGCTTGGGGCAGGGGACACATGACGGTGGGCGCAATGTACGGCGGGCAAGCATGTTGAGTCTGGCGGCGGTCGCGCTGGCGGGCGTTGCATGGCTCGCTCTGATGTTCGGCACGGCGCTGTACGCCGAACGCCAACCCGCCGCACTGGCGCGTCATTGGCGTCATATCTACGCACTGTCGCTGGCGGTGCACTGCACCTCGTGGACGTTCTACGGCACCGTGACCCAGGCCGCGCGCTACGGCTGGCCATTGCCGCCGACCTTTCTCGGCGCGATCGTGCTGTACGTGCTGGCGTACGGCTTCATGATGCAACTGGTTCGGCTGTCGCGCGAAAGCAATGCGACCTCCTTGGCGGACCTGATCGCCACGCGGCTGGGCAAGGACGCATGGCTGGCCGCCACCGTGACGCTGGTCGCCGCACTCGGGCTGATTCCGTACATCGCGCTGCAGCTGAAGGCCGTGGCGATGAGCTTCGCGATGCTGACCACGCGCTCGCTGAACGAAGCAGCCTCGCCGTGGTGGCGCGACAGCGCGCTGTATGTGGCGATGGCGATGGCACTGTTCGCGATGCTGTTCGGCACGCGTCGCGCCCGCGCCGCCGAACACAACCGCGGGCTGGTGCTGGCGATGGCGTTCGAGTCGCTATTCAAGCTGGCCGCGATGCTGGCGTTGGGCGCGTTCGTCTGGTTCGGCCTGGACGCCTTGCCGGAACCGGCAGTAGCCCCGCCGCCGCGGTCGTCCGGCGGTTTCGCACCGCTGGTGCTACTGGGCGCGTTGGCGATGTTCATGCTGCCGCACCAGTTCCATGTCGGCGTAGTCGAGTGCCGCGACGAGAAGCACGTGCGCACCGCGCGCTGGCAGTTCCCGCTGTACCTGGTGCTGATCGCGCTGCCGTTGCTGTCGCTGGCCAAGGCCGGCGACGCGCTGCTGGGGGCCAGCGGCGTGCCGTCCGACTTGTACGTGCTGGCGCTGCCGCTATCGCAGGGACAGCACGCGCTGGCGCTGTTTGCGTTCCTCGGCGGGCTCAGCGCGGCCACCGGCATGGTGGTGGTCAGCACACTGACGCTGAGCCTGATGATCGGCAACCACTGGTTCGCGCCGGGCCTGCTGCGCGGCGCGTGGTCGCGCGACGACGGCAGCGACCTGCGCGGTCGCGTGCTGCTGCTGCGTCGCGCCGGCATCGTCGCGATCATGCTGTTGGCCTGGGCGTACAGCCGCCTGGTGGTCGGCAACGACGCACTGGCCGATGTCGGCGCGGTGTCGTTCTCGGCGCTGGCGACGCTGGCACCGGCGCTGGCGTTCGCAGTGTGGCGGCCGCAGACGCCGCCGCGCGCGGCGGTGGCGGGCATCCTCGCCGGTTTCGCGGTGTGGGCGTGGATCCTTTTGGTGCCCATGCTGGCGGCGGCGCGCGGGATCTCGCCGGCGTGGCTGCAGGACGGGCCGCTGGGATGGTCGTGGCTGGCGCCGGAAGGCATGTTCGGCTTGACCGGCTGGAGTCGTCTGGGCCGTGCGGTCGGCGCAAGCCTGTTCGTCGGCACGCTGGTCACAGTGCTGGTGGCGATCTGGCGACGGCCCGTGCCCAATCGCAGTGATCGTGGCCTGGATGCGCGCACGCTGCGCGCCGCGGGGCTGCGCTTCCTGCCTCGCGAGCGAGTCACCGAACTGTTGCGCGAGGCGCCGGCGAGCGGGGCGGTGACGCCGGTGACCGAAGCCGCGCTCGAGCGAGAACTGGCCGCCGTGCTGGGATCGGCCTCCGCGCGTGTGCTGCTCGATGCCGCGCGCCGCGACACCGGTCGCGACCTCGACACCATCGCCTCGATCGTGGGCGAGGCCACTGCCGATTTCCGCTTCAACCAGCGCGTGCTCGAAGCCGCGCTGCAGAACATGAGCCAGGGCATCAGCGTGGTCGATGCGCAGTTGCGGCTGGTGGCCTGGAACCGGCGCTATGCCGAGTTGTTCGCGTACCCACAGGAGATGCTGCAGGTCGGCCGGCCGATCGCCGACCTGGCGCGATGGGCGTTGCAACGCCTGCCGCCGCTGGCGTATGGCGACCTCGAGCGTGGCCTGGAGCGGCGTCTTGCCTATATGCGAGCCGGCACCGCGCACCTGTCCGAGCGCGTGCTGCCCGACGGCACCATCATCGAAATCCGCGGCAATCCGATGCCGGGCGGCGGATTCGTCGCCACCTT
Organism: Lysobacter sp.; assembly: GCA_036525015.1. Taxonomy (GTDB): domain Bacteria; phylum Pseudomonadota; class Gammaproteobacteria; order Xanthomonadales; family Xanthomonadaceae; genus Lysobacter_J. The sequence goes on along the minus strand of DATDBD010000105.1, from coordinate 958 downwards.
CACCGACGTCACCGCGTTCCGCCGCGCCGAGGCAGGGCTGATCCAGGCCAATGAAACGCTGGAGCACCGCGTCGTCGAACGCACGGCGGCGCTGGAGATCGCCAAGCGCGAGGCCGAGCGCGCCAATGAAGCCAAGAGCCGGTTTCTGGCGGCGATCGGCCATGACCTGATGCAGCCGCTGCACGCCGCGCAGTTGTTCACCGATGCGTTGTCGCAGCAGCTCGAAGGCGACCAGGCCTTGGCGGGTCCGCAGCGCGAGACGGTGGTGCAGATTGCCGGCGCACTGGATTCGACCAGCGATCTTTTGACCGGCCTGCTCGACATGTCGCGGCTGGAGGCCGGCGGACTGGTGCCGCAGCCGCGTGAGTTTCCGCTGGCCGAAGTGCTGGAGCCGCTGGCATCTGAGTTCGGCGCGATTGCTTCCGCGCGCGGGCTGGATTTCCGCTTCGTGCCGAGCAGCACCTGGACCCGCAGCGATCCGCAACTGTTGCGCCGAGTGCTGCAGAACTTCCTTGCCAATGCGGTGCGCTATACCGGCCACGGTGGGCTGTTGCTGGGGGTTCGCCACGACGGCGGTTACGCTCGGATCGAAGTGCTGGACACGGGCCCGGGTATTGCGCCGGACCAGCAGCAAGCCATCTTCGAGGAATTCCGCCGCGGCGAGGACGCACCGGGGCAGGGGCTTGGGCTTGGCCTGTCGATCGCCGACCGCATCGCTCAGTTGCTGGACGCGCCGCTGACGCTGCGTAGCCGGCTGGGTCACGGAACGACGTTCGCCGTGCGCTTGCCGAAGGTCGTCCGGCAGGTCGCGGCGCTGTCGACGCCCTGCGCCAAGCCGGGCCTGGCCGGACGACGCGTGCTGCTGGTCGACAACGACCCGGTGGCGCTCGCATCGCTGGCGTCTTTGTTGCGCGGCTGGGGCTGCGAAGTCGCCACGGCGCACGACGGCACGCAGGCG
>DATDBD010000104.1:0-9740 GCA_036525015.1 Lysobacter sp. | reverse complement strand
AACGGGGAAGCGGGACGTCGACGCGGTCAGCGTCCCACCAGCGCGGCCATGATCGCCTTCTGCACGTGCAGGCGGTTCTCGGCTTCGTCGATGGCGATGCACTGCGGCGAGTCCATCACCGCATCGGTTGCCTTGACGTTGCGGCGCAGCGGCAGGCAATGGCTGAAGACACCGTTGTTGGTCAGCGCCATCTTGGCCTCGTCGACGATGAAGTGCTGGTACTGATCGCGAATGGGTTTCTCCGGCGCCCAGTTGCCGAAGTACGGCAACGCGCCCCAGCTCTTGGCGTAGACCACGTCGGCGCCGCGATAAGCGCTTTCGATGTCGTGGCTGACGATCAGCGAGCCGCCGTTCTCGGCGACGTTCTTCTCCGCCCAGCCCATGTAGCGCTCGTCGAGAACGTACTCGGGCGTCGGACACAACAACGTGACGTCCATGCCCATGCGCGTGGCGATGGTCAGCGCCGAATTGGCGACGGCGGTGTTGAGCGGCTTGGGGTGGTAGGTCCAGGTCAGCACGTACTTCTTGCCGCGCAGGTCGGTCGTGCCGAAGTGCTCCTGCAGCGCCAGGATGTGTGCAAGCTCCTGGCACGGATGGGTGATCGTCTCCATGTTGATCACCGGCACCGGCGAGTACTTGGCGAAGCTTTCCAGCACGCGGTCCTGGCGATCGATCGACCAGTCGACGAACTTCGGGAACGCGCGCACGCCGATCAGGTCGACGTAGCGGCCCAGCACCTTGGCCACTTCGGCGACGTGCTCCTCGGCGTCGCCGTCCATCACCTTGCCCAGCTCGAACTCGATCGGCCATGCGTCCTTGCCCGGCTGCAGCACGATGGCGTGGCCGCCCAACTGGAACGCGCCCAGTTCGAAGCTGGTGCGCGTGCGCATCGACGGATTGAAGAACACCAGCGCGATCGAGCGACCCTTGAGCTGGTCGCCGAGCTTGCTGCGCTTGAAAGCGGTGGCTTGTGCCAGCAGCGCGTCGAGGTCGTTGCGCGACCAGTCCTGGGTATTGAGAAAGTGCCTGGGGGTCATCGAGTGCGGTCCGTGTCGTGAGGGAGACAGTCGTTGCGCGGGCTCAAAGCAAAAAAGCCCAGCGCGTAGGCTGGGCTTTTTCTGTGTCACTTCGCCGTGAGGAAAGTTGGCGTGTGCGACCGATTACCCAGCAGGATGGCGGGGAAACGGTCGACGCGCGCGCGAGGTCATGCCCGCCGCCATGTAGGCGGAGGTCAGTACGTCGGCGTCGGCGTAGTGGGTGTTCATCAGGGTGCGAATGCTCGCATGCAGCGGTGATGGGTGCAAGCGCGAAGCTTCACCGGCTGCGGGCCGGTGCCACCACGGGAGTCACGGAGACGCGGATGCGCAGGCGGTTGCCAGGATCCTCGGGCAGGCGCGAGCGGAACTTGGCGCCCTTGTATACGTAGTCGACGTCATAGGCGATGGGGCGGCGGAACTCGCGGTCGACAGTCACTGGACGGCATTTGGCCGGATCCTTGGGATCCTTGGGATCCTTGGGATCCGTGCCGCCTTTGTCGTCCTTGCTGTTCTTGTCCCCGTCCCGTTCGGGCTTGTCCTCTCGGGTGAGCGCGTCCTTGACGGCCCCGAATGCCCGCGAGAAGCGCGAATCCTCGCACTGCTGCTCGACGCTGCTGGCCCGGAGCGTCTGGTAGACGGGCGTGACCCGTAGCACCTGCGCATAGTCGAAGCGGACGTTCTCTGCCTGGATGACCGTGTTCTGTGCGGCCGCAGTGCCTACCCATAAGGCGAGCGAAAGGATCGGCGGCAGCAGGAAGGAACGGTTCATCACGCTCGCACAGTCAGTTTTGTTCAGAAAGTGTAATTGCTGTCACGCTCGAGGGCCTGAACCCTCGCCTAAGGTCGGCGACTGCCCCAGGCGGGGCGGGAGCCTGGACGGCCCGCCGGCGCTCGTGGCAAACGCGGCCAGACCGCTAGAATGGCCAGCATTCACAGCGGTGCCCCCATGAGCCTGCAACTCTTCAACAGCCTGACGCGACGGGTCGAGCCGTTCGTGCCGCTCGATCCCTCCCGCCCGACCATGTACGTCTGCGGGCCCACGGTCTACAACTACGCCCACATCGGCAACGCCCGTGGCCCAGTCGTTTTCGACGTGCTGGCACGGGTCCTGCGGCGCCGTTTCGGCGACCTGGCCTACGCCCGCAACATCACCGACGTCGACGACAAGATCAATACCGCCGCCAGGGAACAGGGCGTGCCGATCTCGACGATCACCGACCGGTTCGCTGCGATCTATCGCGAGGACATGGCGGCGCTGGGCGTGCAACCGCCGGACCTCGAGCCCGAGGCCACCCGCCATATCGGCCAGATCATCGCGATGATCGAGCGCCTGATCGAGGCCGGGCATGCCTATGCCGCGCAAGGTCATGCGCTGTTCTCGGTCGCCAGCTTCGCCCAGTACGGCAAGCTCTCGCGCCGCGACCCGGAGGAACTGCTGGCCGGCGCGCGGGTGGACGTGGCGCCGTACAAGCGCGATGCGGGCGATTTCGTACTTTGGAAGCCCTCTACCGACGACCTGCCCGGCTGGGACTCGCCGTGGGGCCGCGGCCGGCCCGGCTGGCACATCGAGTGCTCGGCGATGGCCGCTGCGCACCTGGGAGAGACCATCGACATCCACGCCGGCGGCGTCGACCTGCAGTTCCCGCATCACGAGAACGAGATCGCGCAGAGCGAATGCGCCCACGGTGGCAAGCCCTTCGCCCGCGTCTGGATGCACAACGGCATGCTCAACTTCGGCGGCGCCAAGATGGCCAAGTCGGTGGGAAACATCCAGCGCGTGCACGAACTGATCAAGGAACACCCGCCCGAAGCCCTGCGTTACGCCCTGCTCTCGGCACATTACCGGCAGCCGCTGGACTGGTCCGATGGCCTGATCGAGCAATGCGTGCGCACGCTCGACCGCCTGTACGGCACGCTGCGCGATCTGGCCGATGTCGTGGTCGCGCCCGACTTTGCCCATCCGGTCATTCCGGCCGCCATCGAGGCCGCCCTGGACGATGACCTCAGCACGCCGCAAGCGCTGGCGGAGGTTTCGCGCATCGCCGCCGACGCGCGCAAGGCCCAATCCGCTGCCGACAAGGCCAGGCTCAAGGGCGAACTGCTCGGTGCCGGTCTGGCGCTGGGCCTGTTGCAGCAGGAACCGGCGGCATGGTTCGGTCGCGGCGCCTCCGGCGACGACGACGCCCGCATCCAGGCCCTGATCGACGAGCGTGTCGCGGCCAAGAAGGCACGCGACTTCGCGCGCGCCGACGCCATCCGCGACCAGCTGGCCGGCGAAGGCATCGTGCTCGAGGACACGCCGCAGGGCGTGCGCTGGAAGCGGGGCTGACTTTCAGACTGCGCCTGGAAATCCCCGAGATTGCCGCGCAAATCTTGGGCCCCACCATGCGCTGCCATCCCCCCATTGACGCCGGTGGCGCGAATCGCCCCCTGACTTAGGGGCCATGCCGCCTCGTTCATCGCGACGTGCGGCTCAGGAACGTAAAATCGCATCGAAATGAACGCCATCGCCGCCCCCGTCAGCCCCTTCCCGATCGAAGCCAGCACCACGCAGGCGCAGGCGGCGATCCGCGACGAGTTCGCCTTCTTCGGCGACTGGTCCGAGCGCTACCAGTACCTGATCGACCTCGGCCGCAAGCTGCCGGACCTGCCGGCCGACTGGAAGACCGAGCAGCACCGCCTGCACGGTTGCCAGTCGATGGTGTGGATCGTCGCCGAGGGCGACCGCGACCGCCTCGATTTCCATGCGATCAGCGATTCGGCGATCGTGTCCGGGCTGATCTACCTCGCCCTGCGCGTGTACTCGGGTCGCAGCGCCGCCGAGATCGCGCATACCGACGCCGATTACATCGCCGACATCGGCCTGGCCAAGCATCTCTCGCCCACTCGCAGCAACGGCCTCGTGGCGTTGTTGGGCTTCATCCGCGACCAGGCCCAGCGCCACCTGTGAGCGATCACGCCGCGGCCCAAGCCACGGGCGTCTCGACGCTGCTGCACAACCGCGGCTTCGTCGGCCTGCTGGTGTACCGCCTGCTGGCGATGCTGTCGTACCAGATCGTCGCGGTCACGGTCGGCTGGCACGTCTACGAAATCACCCGCGATGCGCTGGCGCTCGGCCTGATCGGCCTGGCCGAGGTCATTCCCTACTTCTGCTTCGCGCTGTTCGCCGGATACGCCGTCGACCACCTGCCGCGGCGCAAGCTGGGCATGGCCGCATGCGTGGGACTGTTCGCCACGACGCTGGCGCTGGCCGGCGTGGCCAGCGGCGTATTGCCTGCCGGTGTAGGCGGCTTCGGCGCGTTGGTCATCTACGCGGCGATCGCGGTCAACGGCGTGGTGCGCGCGTTCCTGGCGCCGGTCTACATGTCGCTGTTCGCACGCGTGCTCAAGCGCGATCAGTTCACGCGCGGTGCCGGCGTCAGCAGCGTGGTGATGCAGACCGGGCTGGTGCTCGGGCCCGCGATGGGCGGCCTGCTGGTCGCCTGGGGCGGCAAGACCTCGGCCTATCTGGTGGCCGCCGGTTTTGCCGCCGCCGCGGCGATCGCGGTGATCAGCCTGCGCGTGACCGAACCGCCGATGCCGGCCGAGCGGGCGCCCGTGTTCCGCAGCATCGGCGAGGGCCTGCGCTTCGTGTTCAACACGCAGGTCGTGCTCGGCGCCCTGGCGCTGGACATGTTCTCGGTGCTGTTCGGCGGCGCGGTCGCGCTGCTACCCGCCTTCATCAGCGACATCCTGCACCACGGTCCGGAGGCCCTCGGATTGCTGCGCGCCGCTCCCGCGGCCGGCGCGGTGCTGGTGGGCCTGTACCTGGCGCGACACCCGCTGCAGCACAACGCCGGCCGCATCCTGCTGGTCGCGGTGGCCGGGTTCGGGTTGTGCATCATCGGATTCTCGCTGTCGCGGCAGCTGTGGCTGTCGGCGCTGATGCTGATGATGTCGGGCATGTGCGACGGCGTGTCGGTGGTGCTGCGCTCGACCATCCTGCAGCTGGCCACGCCCGACCACATGCGCGGACGCGTATCGTCGATCAACGGCATCTTCATCGGCTCGTCGAACGAACTGGGCGCGTTCGAATCGGGCGTGGCGGCGCGGCTGCTAGGCCTGGTGCCGTCGGTGATCTTCGGCGGCTGCATGACGCTGGCGGTGGTGGGCATCACCGCGCGGCTGGCACCGAAGCTGCGGCGGTTGGACCTGCGCGAACTGCACTGACCGCTCAAGGGCGCAGGGAGGCCCACTGTTCGTACAGGCCTTCCTCCTCCGGCAGTCGCAACGCACGCACCAGCAGCGACTGCGTCTGCGGCGGTAGCGCCATCTGCGCATAGATCGGCGCCGTCGACAGCCCATACGGGTCGCCATCCTCGTTGGAGTACGCGTAGTACACCGCCGACACCCCGCACAGGTGCATGGCCGCCAGGCACATCGGGCACGGATGGCCGCTCGCGTAGATCGCGCATCCTTCCAGGCGCGTGCTGTCCAACCTCTGCGCGGCCTCGCGGATTGCCAGCAACTCTGCGTGCGCGGTCGGGTCGCCGCTGTCGTGGATTCGGTTGGCTGCTCGCGCGATTACTTCGCCATCGCGCACCAGCACGGCGCCGAAGGGCCGGCCGCCTCGGGCTATGTTGTCGCGGGCAAGCGCGATGGCCTCGCGCATGAACGAGGGATCCGGAGGCGACGGCATGGCAGGAGCTCGGGACGGGTATCGGGCCGAGCATGCGCGCAATCGGGGGGAAGTGAGCTGCAGGTTGCGTTCGTTACCGAACAAACGCAGAAGCCCGGCCGGAGCCGGGCTTCGTGCCCCCTGGACCAGGGGCAGCGGAATGTCCCCAGGGCAGCGGCCCGGAGGGTCTCGCTTAGTCGCCCATCTGCTTTTGCATGTGCTCCCAACGCTCCTGCGCATCGATCGTGCGCTCGGCGGTGAGACGGGCTTCCAGGCGTTCCAGGCCGATTTCCTCGCCGGTATCGACGCAGTAACCGTAGTCGCCCGAGTCCACGCGCTTGAGCGTGCTGTCGATCTTGCTGATCAGCTTGCGGTAGCGGTCACGGGTGCGCAGCTCCAGCGAGTTCTCGGTCTCGCGGGTGGCGCGCTCGGCTTCGTCGCCGACGTCGCGGACTTCGTCCTTGAGGTTCTCGATGGTCTGCTTGGACTCCTCGACCAGATCCGCGCGCCAATGCATCAGGCGCTGGCGGAAATATTCGAGCTGTAGCGGGCTCATGTACTCCTCGTCCACCGTCGGGCGGTAGCCCTGCGGGACGATCGGACGCCCAGTGGTATCGGTGTTGTACGGCACGACCTTCACCTTGCCTTTCGGCGCGGGTGCTTGCGGCTTGGCCGCGATGGCGACCGCGACCTTGCCAGCCGGACGCGGGGTCGGTGCAGGTTTCGCGGTGGAATTGACGGCCGCGGATTTCTGCGCAGGCACCTTGCTGGGAGCGGTTTGAGTCACGGAGTTCTTGGTGGTTTCAGGTTTGCTGGCTTCGGCCGCGACCGGTGCGGTCTTGGTGGCGGGACGAGGCGCGGGTTTCTTGACGATGGACGGCTTGGCGACAGCGGGCTTGCTGACCGGTTCCGAGGTTTTGGGCACCGGCGCCTTGGCGGCGACGGGCTTGGGTGCCGGAACCTGCTTCGCAGGAGCCTGCTTGGCGGCAATGGGTTTGGCAGGCGCCGCCTTCTTGGCGACGACGGCCTTTTTCACCGGGGCCGCTTTCTTACTAACGGCTTTGGTGGCGGCGACCGGCTTCTTGGCGGTCGCTGGCTTCTTGGCGGCGACCGGCTTCTTGACCGCTGCCTTTTTCGCAGCCGGCTTCTTCGCCACGAGCTTCTTGGCGACCGGCTTCTTGACCGCAACCTTCTTCGCGGCGGCCTTTTTGGCCACCGGCTTCTTGGTCACGACCTTCTTGGAGGCGGACTTGCTGGAAGCGGCCTTGGGGGCGGCTTTCTTGACGGCCTTGGCGGCCTTCTTGGCGGGTTTTTTCACTGCCACGAGCGAGATGTCCTTCTGTTCCCTTGTGACGGGAAAGCGCGCTGTTATACCCTGCCCCGGGCAACGGCGGCAACCGCATAAAAAGTGTTTGTCCGCATTAAGGAACCGTGATCGACCGTCTGCTCATCGCCCTACTTCGCGCCTACAAGCAGTGGATCAGTCCACTATTGGGGCCGCGCTGCCGGTTCCATCCCACCTGCTCGGTCTATGCCATGCAGGCGATCGCCCGTTTCGGTGCGATCAAGGGCAGTTGGCTCGCGGTCAGGCGCGTGCTGCGTTGCCATCCCCTGCACCCCGGCGGCCACGATCCCGTGCCCGACGCCGACACTCCCGACGGAAAAACCCCATGTCATCGACATTGATCGTCAATGCCCGCCTGGTCAACGAAGGCCGCGAGTTCGACGGCGACCTGCGCATCGAGTCCGGCCGCATCGCCCAGATCGGCAGCGGGCTCAAAGCGCGGGGCAATGAGACCGTGGTGGACGCCTCCGGCTGTCGCCTGCTGCCCGGCATGATCGACGATCAGGTGCATTTCCGTGAACCCGGCCTGGAATACAAGGCCGACATGGCGACCGAGTCGGCCGCCGCGGTGGCCGGCGGCCTGACCAGCTTCATGGACATGCCCAATACCAGCCCGCCCACCCTCGACGCCGCCGCGCTGGAGGACAAGTACCGCCGCGCCGCGGGCCGCGTCTGGGGCAACTACGGCTTCTACCTGGGCGCCAGCAACGACAACCTGGCGGCCATCCAGTCGCTGGACCCGCGCACCGCGCCCGGCATCAAGGTGTTCATGGGCGCCTCTACCGGCAACATGCTGGTGGACAATCCGGAGATCCTCGACGGCATCTTCCGCGACGCCCCCACGCCGATCATCACGCACTGCGAAGATACGCCGATGATCGATGCCGAACTGGCCCGCTACAAGGCGCAGTACGGCGACGACATTCCCGCCGCCTGCCATCCCGACATCCGCTCGCGTGCGGCCTGCCTGAAGTCGACCGAACTGGCGATCTCGTTGGCGCGCAAGCACGACACCCGCCTGCACGTGCTGCACATCAGCACCGCCGACGAGCTGGCCCTGTTCGAACCGGGCCCGCTGGTGCGCGCCGACGGCAGCCGCAAGCGCATCACCGCCGAGACCTGCATCCACTTCCTGCGCTTCGACCGCGCCGATTACGCGCGGCTGGGGCACCTGATCAAGTGCAACCCGGCGATCAAGGACGCCAGTGACCGCGAGGCGCTGATCGCAGCGCTGGCGGACGACATCATCGACGTGCTGGCCACCGACCACGCCCCGCATACCTTGGAAGAGAAGGCACGCCCCTACACCTCCGCGCCCAGCGGCCTGCCGCTGGTGCAGTACGCCTTGGTGGCGGCGCTGGAACTGGTCCACGAAGGCAAGCTGACCACCGCCCAGGTCGTGCAGAAGTTCGCGCACGCCCCGGCGCAGCTGTTCGACGTCGAGGGACGCGGCTTCCTGCGCGAGGGTTACGCGGCCGACCTGGTCCTGATCGAGGACACGCCCTTCACGGTGCAGCGCGAGGATGTGCTGTCCAAGTGCGCCTGGTCCCCGTTCGAGGGCACGACGTTCCATTCCCGCATCGCCTCGACCTGGGTCAATGGCGAGTTGGTGTGGAACGGCCGCCAGCTGGTCGGCGACCCGGCAGGCCAGCGCCTGTCCTTCACGCGATGAGCACTGCCCGGTGAGAATGAAGGGATTGCCGGTGCTGCTGGCGCTGGCCCTGCTCGGACCATTCGTTGGAACCCTCGCGCGGGAACCTGCTGCCGCGCCGATGGCGGACGCGCGCATTGTGTTTCCCACCTCGGTGCAGCAGGGCGCGCTGGTGATCGGAAAGGTGCCGGCCGGCAGCATCGTCCGCTACCGCGAGCGGATATTGCGTGCCACGCCCTATGGCTCGGTGGTGTTCGGTGTCGGTCGCGATGAAGCGGGCCCGGTCGACATCGAAGTGACCGGCGCGGACGGACGCCTGCAAACGATCCAGGTTGCGGTAACGCCGCGCGATTGGCCGGTGGAGAAAATCGACGGCGTCCCGCCCGCGACCGTCGAGCCACCGCCGGAGATCGCCGCGCGGATCGAGCGCGAGCAGGCGATGGTGGCGGCCGCACGCGAGCGCGACGATGACCGCGCCGATTTCGCGCGCCCCTTCGTCTGGCCGGTGCAGGGCCGCATCAGCGGGCGCTTCGGTAACCAGCGCATCTACAACGGCACGCCCAAATCACCGCATTCCGGCATGGACGTGGCCGCCGCCAGTGGCACGCCGATACTGGCGCCGGCGGGCGGCATCGTCACCTTCGCCGCGCCCGACCTGTACCTGACCGGCGGCACGGTGCTGCTCGACCATGGCCACGGTGTCAGCTCGAACTTCCTGCATCTTTCGCGCATCGACGTGAAGGTCGGCGAGCGCGTGACCCAGGGCCAGCGGATCGGTGCGGTCGGTGCCACCGGGCGCGCGACCGGGCCGCACCTGCATTGGGGGATGAACTGGTTCGACGTGCGCATCGATCCTTTGCTGGTGCTCGAACGCGGCCAGTAGTTTTTTTGCCCCACTGTTCGCCCTTCCCACGCGCGCGGCGGCGCGTTCGTCATCCCGGCCGGCATGGGTTCGGGCGGCGCGGTTCGACGTGCGCATCGATCCCTTGCTGGTGCTCGAACGCGGCCAGTAGTTTTTCCCCCCAAGGCTCGTCCTTCCCACGCGCTGCG
>DATDBD010000103.1:0-2740 GCA_036525015.1 Lysobacter sp. | reverse complement strand
TTACAAGTCGGTCGACGCGATGATCCCGATCGGCCGCGGCCAGCGCGAGCTGATCATCGGCGACCGCCAGACCGGCAAGACCGCGATGGCGATCGACGCGATCATCAACCAGAAGCACTCGGGCATTAAGTGCATCTACGTCGCGATCGGCCAGAAGAACTCGACCATCGCCAACATCGTGCGCAAGCTCGAAGAGCACGGCGCGATGGCCTACACCACGGTCGTCGCCGCCTCGGCATCCGAATCGGCCGCGATGCAGTACATCGCCGCCTACTCGGGCTGCACCATGGGCGAATACTTCCGCGACCGCGGCGAAGACGCGCTGATCATCTACGACGACCTGTCCAAGCAGGCCGTCGCCTATCGCCAGATCTCGCTGCTGCTGCGCCGCCCGCCGGGCCGCGAAGCCTATCCGGGCGACGTGTTCTACCTGCACTCCCGCCTGCTCGAGCGCGCCGCACGCGTGTCCGAGGAGTACGTCGAGAAGTTCACCAACGGCGAAGTGAAGGGCAAGACCGGTTCGCTGACCGCGCTGCCGATCATCGAGACCCAGGCCGGCGACGTGTCCGCGTTCGTTCCGACCAACGTGATCTCGATCACCGACGGCCAGATCTTCCTGGAAACCGACCTGTTCAACGCCGGCATCCGCCCGGCCGTGAACGCCGGTATCTCGGTGTCGCGCGTCGGTGGCGCCGCCCAGACCAAGATCATCAAGAAGCTGTCGGGCGGTATCCGTATCGCGCTCGCCCAGTACCGTGAGCTGGCTGCGTTCGCGCAGTTCGCCTCGGATCTGGACGAAGCCACCCGCAAGCAGCTCGAGCGCGGCCAGCGCGTCACCGAGCTGATGAAGCAGAAGCAGTACGCGCCGATGTCGATCGCGCTGCAGGCGCTGTCGATTTACGCCGTCAACGAGGGCTACATCGACGAAGTGCCGATCGGCAAGATCCTGGCGTTCGAAGAGGGCCTGCATGCCCACTTCGTCAACACCCAGGGCGAGCTGGTCAAGACGATCAACAGCACCGGCAGCTGGAACGACGACATCGAAGGTGCCTTCAAGAAGGGCATCGTCGAGTTCAAGCAGACCGGCACCTGGTAAGCGGCGAACCGGCAGTCATCCGCGCGGGCTCCGGCCCGCGTCGTTGAGTCCAAGCAGAAGAGAGCAGCATGGCAGGCGGACGCGAAATCAAAACCAAGATCAAGAGCGTGCAGAACACCCGCAAGGTGACGCGCGCGCTCGAGATGGTCTCGGCCTCCAAGATCCGCAAGGCGCAGGATCGGATGAAGGTCTCGCGCCCGTATGCGCGGGTGATGAAGCAGGTGATCGGTCACTTGGCCCAGGCCAATTCCGATTACCAGCATCCGTACCTGGTCGAGCGCCAGGACGTGAAGCGCGTCGGCTACATCATCGTGTCGAGCGACCGCGGCCTGGCCGGCGGCCTCAACAACAACCTGTTCCGCAAGCTGATCGGCGAGTTCCGCAAGTGGCAGGAACAGGGCGTCGAGATCGACGTCGTCACCATTGGCCAGAAGGCCTCGGTGTTCTTCCGCCGCATCAAGGTCAACATGATCGGCTCGGTCACCCACCTGGGCGACCATCCGAAGCTGGAGCAACTGGTCGGCGTGATCAAGGTCATGCTGGACGCCTACAGTGCCGGCAACGTCGACCGCGTGTTCGTCTGCTACAACGACTTCGTCAACACGATGACCCAGCGCGCGGCGTTCGACCAGTTGCTGCCGCTGCCGGCGTCGGACACGCCGGTCGCCAGGCACGACTGGGACTACATCTACGAGCCCGACGCGGCCAGCGTGCTGGACCATGTGCTGACCCGCTATGTCGAGTCGCTGGTGTACCAGGCGGTGCTGGAGAACGTGGCGTCCGAGCATGCCGCGCGCATGGTCGCGATGAAGGCCGCTTCGGACAACGCCACCAAGCTGATCGGCACGCTGAACCTGGTCTACAACAAGGCCCGTCAGGCGGCGATCACGCAGGAAATCTCCGAGATCGTCAGCGGCGCCGCGGCTGTCTGATCAATCAGCGCCTGCGGCAAAAAAACCAAACCCCGCGGCGCGGATCGAACCGCTGCCGCAAAGCAGATTCAAGTTAGAGGAAACCACCATGAGTCAGGGCAAGATCGTTCAGATCATCGGCGCCGTCGTCGACGTCGAGTTCCCGCGAGAGTCCGTGCCGAAGGTGTACGACGCGCTGAAGGTCGTCAACACCGAGATCACGCTCGAAGTGCAGCAGCAGCTCGGCGACGGCGTCGTGCGCACCATTGCGCTCGGCTCGACCGACGGCCTCAAGCGCAACCTGGTGGCCAACAACACCGGCAAGGGCATCTCGGTACCGGTCGGTGCCGGCACGCTGGGCCGCATCATGGACGTGCTCGGTCGCCCGATCGACGAGGCTGGCCCGGTCGATGCTTCCGCGTACTGGGAAATCCACCGCGCCGCTCCGTCGTACGAAGACCAGTCCTCGGGTAACGATCTGCTCGAGACCGGCATCAAGGTCATCGACCTGATGTGCCCGTTCGCGAAGGGCGGCAAGGTCGGCCTGTTCGGCGGCGCCGGCGTCGGCAAGACCGTCAACATGATGGAACTGATCAACAACATCGCCAAGGCGCACGCGGGTCTGTCCGTGTTCGCCGGCGTGGGCGAGCGTACCCGCGAGGGCAACGACTTCTACCACGAGATGAAGGACTCCAACGTCCTGGACAAGGTGGCGATGGTGTACGGCCAGATG
>DATDBD010000102.1:0-6780 GCA_036525015.1 Lysobacter sp. | reverse complement strand
CTGCGGGAACTGGTCGGCCAGCCAGCTGGTGTTGATCACGACATCGCGCACGCCGTTTGCCGCGAGCTTCTCCAGGTGCCAAACGATCAGCGGCTTGCCGGCCACCATCAGCAACGGTTTGGGCGTGCTGTCGGTCAGCGGTCGCATCCGCTCGCCCAGGCCGGCGGCGAAGATCAATGCCTTCATTGCTTCACACCCCTTCCTGATCGGCACGCGCGGCCATGGCCGGACGGATGCGGCGGTCGAGCAGCTCGCGCAGCGGCGACAACTCGGGATAGCGCGGTACCACTTCATCCAGATAGGCGATGAATCGCGGCGCATCGGGCAGGTACTTGGCCTTGCCGTCGCGATAATGCAGTCGCGAGAAGATGCCGAGGATCTTCAGGTGGCGCTGCACGCCGAGCCAGTCGGCGTCGCGAAGGAAACGTTGCAGCGGCGGCACCGGCAGGCCGGCTTCCAACGCACGTGCGTGGTAGTGCGCGAGCCAACCGTCGACCCGTTCCAGCGGCCAGCTGAGGAACGCATCCTTGAACAGGCTGATCGGGTCGTAGGCGACCGGGCCGAGCACGCAATCCTGGAAATCCAGCACCGCCGGCCCGTCTGCCACCGGCATCAGGTTGCGGGGCATGAAGTCGCGGTGGGTCAGCACGCGCGGCTGCGCAAGGGCGTTGTCCATCAGGCGGCGCTGCACCAGCTCCAAACCCTCCAGGTCACCGCAATCGAGTTCGATGCGCAGATGGCGGCGCAGGAACCACTCCTCGAACAACCCGGCATCGCGTTGCAGCAGCGCCTCGCCGAACTCGCCGATACCCTGCGGCGCCGCGATCGCCTGTAGCCGCAGCAGTTGGCCGATCGCGGCATCGAAGTGCGCGTCGGCATTGTCGGCGTCGATCAGCTGCGCCAGCGTCGGCCCACCCAGGTCTTCGAGCAGCAGGAAGCCGGCATCGACATCCTGCACCAGCACCTGCGGCACCCGCACGCCGCCGCTTTCCAGCAGGTCGCGCATGCGCAACCACGGGCGGACGTCTTCGAGCGCGGGCGGGGAATCCATCACGATGCGGCTGCCGTCGCAGGTAGCCGCACGCCAATAGCTGCGGAATCCGGCATCGACAGAGGCGCGTTGCAGTTGCAGCGCGGCATCGCCGGTCGCGACGCGCGCCCAGGCCAGTCGCGCGGTCTCGCGCTCACCGGCATCGGCGGAAAGGGGGGCAACGGTCATGCATTCTCCACACGGCGAAAGTCGCCGCACACGCACAGGGTAGCGAGCCGCTGCGCGCCGGGGAATGCTGTAAGCCGACAAGTGCGAGGGGCGCCCTCATCCGGACCCGCAAGCCGGAGAAGCGAACCCACCCGCTCGCGGGAGAGGGCTGGGGTGAAGGCCTCAGGCCGCCCGAGCCTGCGCCTCCAGCGACGCCAGCCATTCATCGTCGGAGCCGTCGCTGACGCCTTCGAAGAGGAACGTGGACAGGTAGCGCTCGCCGGTGTCCGGCAGCACGGCCAGCAGCACCGAACCCTCCGGCGCACCTTCGGCCACTTTGAGCGCGGCCGCGACGGTGGCCCCGGCGGAGATCCCGACAAAGACGCCTTCCTCGGCCGCCAGCCGGCGCGCGGTATCGCGTGCCAGCACCTCGTCCACGGGCAGCACTTCGTCGGCGATGGTGCGGCTGAGCACGGCTGGCAGAAAGTCCGGAGTCCAGCCCTGGATCTTGTGCGGCTGCCATTCCTTTCCCGACAGCAGTGCCGCGCCCGCCGGTTCGCTGGCGATGATCTTCAGTTCCGGCCGGGCGAGCTTGAGCACTTCGCCGGCGCCGGTGATCGTGCCGCCGGTGCCCCAGCCGCTGACGAAATAGTCCAGCCGCTTGCCGGCGAAGTCGCGCAGGATTTCCGGGCCGGTGGTGCTGCGGTGCCAGGCCGGATTGGCTTCGTTCTCGAACTGGCGGGCCAGGAACCAACCGTGTTTTTCAGCCAGTTCCTGCGCCTTGCGCACCATGCCCGAGCCGCGCTCGGCGGCGGGGGTCAGGATGACCTTGGCCCCGTAGGCGCGCATCAGCTTGCGGCGCTCGATCGAGAACGTCTCGGTCATCACCGCCACGAATGGATAACCGCGAGCGGCGGCGACCAACGCCAGGGCGATGCCGGTATTGCCAGAGGTCGCCTCCACTATCGTCTGCCCGGGCTTGAGCAGGCCCTTGCGTTCGGCATCGAGCACGATGGCCAATGCCAGCCGATCCTTGACGGAGCCGCCGGGATTGAAGGCCTCGACCTTGGCGTACAGCGTGACGTGTTTCGGCGCAATGCGGTGCAGCTTGACGATGGGTGTGTTGCCGATGGTGTCGAGGATGCTGTCGTACAGGGCCATGGGTTGCTCCGGTTCGGAATATCGATGGATCAAGGTGGTTCGTGTCAGGCGGCTTGCGCGATGTCGTGTGCCACCGCGCCAAGCGGAGCGTCGCCGAACCAGTGCAGCGTGTCGGCCAGGGCGGCCACCTCGCCGACGATCAGCAGCGCCGGCGACTGCACGGCATGGGCGCGGGCGCGCTCGGCGAGTTCCGACAGCGCGCCGGTGACTACGCGCTGCCCTTCACGCGAGCCGTTCTCCACCAGCGCGAACGGCGTGGTGGCCGCGCGGCCGTGCGCGATCAGGCGCTCGGCCAGCGCATCCAGGCCGGCCACGCCCATGTAGACCGCCAGAGTCTGGCGTTCGAGCGCCAGCGACGCCCAATCCAGCGTGTCCAGTGGGTCCTTGGTATGCGCCGTGACCAGTCGAACGGACTGCGCATGGTCGCGATGGGTGAGTGGGACACCCGCATAGGCGGCGCAGGCGAGCGCGGCGGTGATGCCGGGTACGACTTCGTACTCGATGCCCTGCGCGCGCAGCACTTCCAGTTCCTCGCCGCCGCGTCCGAACACGAACGGATCGCCACCTTTGAGCCGCACCACACGCTTGCCTGCGCGGGCATGCTCGAGCATCAGCGCGTGGATCTGCTCCTGGGTGGCATGGTGATTCCCCGCCTGCTTGCCGACCTCGATGCGTTCGGCATCGCGGCGGGCCAGTTGCAGTACTTCATTGCTGACCAGCCGGTCGTGCAGGATCACGTCGGCTTCGTTGAGCACGCGCAGCGCGCGCAGCGTCAGCAAACCCGGATCGCCCGGTCCGGCGCCGACCAACGCCACCGAGCCGTGCGGGGAGCCGGCGTCCTCGGCCAACGCGACGCCGAACTCGCGTTCCGCGGCCAGGTGCCGGCCTTGTCGCAACAGGCGCGGCACCGGCCCGGTCAGCAGACGGTCGAAGAATCGGCGTCGTTCCGCGATCCGCGGGTGGCGGGTGCGTATGCGTTCGCGCTCGCGGGAGAGCAGCCGGGCCAGCGCCGCCAAGGAGGCATCGAGCGAGGTTTCCAGTTGCTCGCGCAGATGCCGTGCCAGCATCGGCGCGCCACCACCGCTGGAAATCGCGATCTGCAGTGGCCCACGCTCGACGCGTGCCGGAATCTGCACGGAAGAGGCCTCCGAGTCGTCGACGACGTTGACCCAGATCCGCCGCGCCTGCGCATCGGCCGCGACCGCACGATTGACCGCGTCGTCGTCGGTGGCGGCGATGACCAGCCAGGCGTCTTCGAGCCATGCCGGCTCGAATCGTCCCGCCAGGTGCTCGATGCGGCCTTCGTCGGCCAATCGCTCCAGCGCCGTGGCGACGACAGGGGCGCCGACCCGCACGTTCGCGCCAGCCTCCAGCAGCGCCGCCACCTTGCGCTGGGCCACGCCACCACCGCCGACCACCAGCACGGTGCGGCCACGCAGGTCGGCAAATACGGGAAACAGCGGATTGGCCATGAGGTCGATCGCAGAAGGGTCGGGCGGTACGGTGAACGCTATCGGCCGCGCCCTCGCCCCGGAAATGACGCCGCCTCCTGGGGGCATGCCTGAACGGCATGACGCTGGACACGGCCTGCCGGCCGGGTTAGCTTTTATTACATCCCTTTATTCGAATTAAGCGATATATATGAAGTTCATGTGTTGTCGGGCAACCACGAAGTCCCCCGCCGCCCTCGTGATCCCTGCATCGCCTCCTATCCGGTTCGCTCCGACATGACCCTCACCCAGCTTCGTTATCTCATCGCCATTGCCGATTCCGGCCTCAACATCACCCTCGCCGCCGAGCGCGTGCACGCGACCCAGCCCGGCCTGTCCAAGCAGCTCAAGCAGCTCGAGGACGAACTCGGCTTCCAGTTGTTCACGCGCAAGGGCCGCAGCCTCGAGTCGGTAGCCCCAGCCGGGGAGCGCGTGCTGGCGCATGCGCGCCGCATCCTCGAAGAGGCGGGCAACATCCGCGCCTACGCCGCCAATGAGCGCGGCCAACATGCCGGCCGACTGGTCCTGGCCACCACTCACACGCAGGCGCGTTTCGTGCTGCCGGAGATCATCGCCGCGGTGAAGCGCGAGTTCCCGCAGGTCAGCGTGCATCTGCAGGCGGCCGCCGACGGCGAGGTGCTGGAGCAGCTGGCACGCGGCGAGGCCGACCTGGCGCTGATCAGCACCGCCGGATCCGAGCCCGAAGGCGGCGTGGCCGTACCGCTGTTTCGCTGGCGTCGAGTCGTGCTGGTGCCGCGGGCCCACCCGCTCGCCGCGTTGGATCGCGCGCCGACGCTGGTCGAATTGGCCGCCTATCCGCTGGTCAGCTACGAATCCTCCAACAAGCCAGATTCCTCCCTGCGCCGTGCCTTCATCGCCCGCGGCGTCGAGCCGCAGTTGGCGATCACCGCGCGCGATGCAGATCTGATCAAGACGTATGTGCGAACCGGGCTCGGCGTCGGCGTGCTGGCCGAGATGGCGACCGGGGCACGCGACGTCGATCTGACGGTGCTTCCTGCACCCGACGAGTTGCCCGAATGCATCACGTGGGCCGTGATTCCCCGCGCGCGGGTGCTTCGTGAGTACGCGCTGGCGCTGCTGCACGGCATCGCTCCGCAACTCGACCGGCGCGATCTGCGGCGCGTGCTGGAAGGCAACCTGGAACCGCGCTGGCCGGTCGCGCCGACTTGGCGGGAACTCAGTCAGCCAATCACCACCTGAATGCTCGATCCACCGCGGGCGCAGACGCAGGCGTCGACCGCCCACATCTTCACCGCGTCCTGTCGAGTCGGGCTGGTGTTGAATTAATTATCGCGGGCCAAATCGATAGGTCGGCACGGGTTCGCTCCGTAACATGGTCGGCCCCGATCACCGGAACGTGAGCCGATGAAATTCGTGGTAGCCACTTACGGAACCGAAGGCGACGTGCGACCGCTGGCGGCGTTGTGCCGCGCGTTGATGGATGCGGGGCATGAGGCGTCGCTGCTGGCCGACCGCGCAACGCTGGGCATCGCGCAGGCGCTCGGTGTGCCGGCCAGGGCGTTGTCCGGCGACATCAAGGGCACGTTGGACCCGTCTGCTGCGATATCGAACGTAGTGGGGAAGGATCATGGCCTCAACAGCACCGCCAAGGCGCTGGCAGGAATCGCCAACGCCAATGCCGAGACCTGGTTGCGCGAGATCGTCGCCGCCGCGGAAGGCAGCGATGCCCTTATCGTCTCGGCCCTGGCGGCCTTCGTCGGTCTGTCTGCGGCGGAACATCTGGGAATCAAGGCAGTAGGCGCCGGCTTCATTCCGCTATCGCCGACGGCCGAGTTCGCTTCGCCGTTCCTGCCGCCGTCGCGTGTCCCGCACGCGTTCAACCGGCTGAGCCACACGTTCGTCAACGCGCTGCTGTGGCGCGCGTTCCGCAAGGCCACCAACGATGCCCGTGCGAAGGTGTGCGGACTGCCGGCGCGGAAGAAGATGTGGACCACACACCCCATGCTGTACGGCGTGTCGCCGAGCCTGGTCGCGCAGCCGTCGGACTGGCCCGCCAACGCACACGTCTGCGGGCAATGGCTGCCGCCGGAAAGCGCATGGTCGCCGCCGGATGCGTTGGCGGAGTTTCTCGCAGCCGGCGAGACACCTGTCTATGTCGGCTTCGGCAGCATGGTCGGCTTCGACCGCAAGGCGCTGCTCAGCGAGGTCGTCGCCGCCGTCGGCGGTCGCCGCGCGCTGTTCTATCCGGGATGGAGCGGAACCGAAGACCTGGACATGCCCGGCAACTTCCATGTGCTGGGCGACACGCCGCATGCGTGGCTGTTTCCGAAAGTTTCGGCGGTCATCCACCATGGAGGATCGGGCACCAGTCATTCCGCGGCGCGCGCCGGCGTGCCGTCGGTCGTCGTGCCCTTTGCAGGAGACCAGTGGTTCTGGGCCGACCGGCTCCAACGTGCCGGCGTTGCCGCCCAGGCGGTGAGCGGCCACCGCCTGAAAGCATCGGCGCTAGCGCGCGCGATCGAGCGTGCGGAGCAGGCGCAGGTCGTCTCACGCGCCTGTCAGTTGGGCGAACGCATGCGCACCGAAAACGGTCTTGGAGTGGCGACGAATACGCTGGAAGCCATCATGGCCGCCTGATCGCTTACGCCGCATTGGGCTCGTCGAAATGCAGCCCGCACTCGCGCTTGAGTCCAAAGAAGCGGGTGTCGTCGTCGTTCATGCCCGGCTGCAATGGCCGCGTGGTGTGCACGTCGCCGATCGAAACGTAACCCTGGTGCCAAAGCGGGTGATAGGGCAGGTCGTGGCGGCGCAGGTACTCCCACACGTCGCGATCGTTCCAGTCGGCGATGGGGTGCAGTTTCCAGCGGCCGTCGCGCAGTTCCAGGAACTCGATGCCGGCGCGCGTGCGAGCCTGGCTGCGACGCAGGCCGGCGATCCACGTGCGAACGC
>DATDBD010000101.1:0-5227 GCA_036525015.1 Lysobacter sp. | reverse complement strand
TGGTGCCAGACCTCCATGAACTCCGACCGATCCTTCGCCCAAACACCTTTCTCGCCGATGACGCGGCGGAACGATTGCGAGTCGGCTGGCTTGATGAAGACCCGGTCGAGTTCGGCGAACGGGATCGTGGCGATATCGTCGAACGACTTGATGGTGAAAGTGCGCGGATGCGGAATGCCGGTCTGTGCCAGGAACTCGCCGAATCGCGCCTTGTCCTGCAGTATCTGCAGTGACTCGCGGCTGCTGGATGACACCTTGTAGCGTTCGGATAGGGCACTGTTCGGAATCTGCGACAGCCACAGCGCTGCATCGTCCGCACCGGGAATCAGGACGGCCTTCGCCAGCGGCATGTCCTCCAGAATCCGCAGCGCCTCTTGTCCTATCGATCCGTTCCACGGTGCCGGGCCCGGTGTCGGCCGGAACCAGCGCGACCGCGTCGAGACGTCATCGGACGGGCATGCGGAATATGCGGGAATACCGGCTTGCGCCAACGACCGCAGCGTGCCCAGTCCCGTGTAACCACTCCCGACGGCGATCGCCGGAGTCATATCGACATTGCCGCGCCTTGCCATGCTCGCAGCCCCGCTTCTGTGGATCTGGGAAATCGTTGAACGATGGTCTCTCGTGCCATGACGAGGACAAGGACTGCCTGGCCTATTCACCCTGTCGGGTTACGTGCGAACAACGGCGGTAAGGCGTTCGGCATTGCTTGCTTGTATTGCGAAGCTTGCTTGTATTGCGAATTACGGCTTTCAGCGCGATCCGAGGACAGCTTACGCACGCAGTTGGTCGAAGCTTCGTGATGGCAGTGCGCAACGGTTGCAGTTCGTCGATGCTTCGTGATCGGCAAGTGCTCCTGTTTTGTGTCCGTGTCCGTGTCCAGTGGTCAATTTGCGTTTGATTCGGCATTGGCGCCTTGTGGAAGGCGGGCCAGACCAGGGAACACGGTGTCGAGACTCGGCCTTACTGACAACCTGCCCACCACACCCGAAGCAGGAGTTTCCCGTGGCTTCGATGCATGGCGCGGACGCGAGGCAGGACCGACGAGTCGCCCAAGGATCCTGGTCGCGTTCGCGGAAGTGCGGCAATGGCGCCCATGGTTGCCCGAGGCTTCGCAACTGCTGGACGCGAGGGAAATGGGACGCGTGCACAGCCGCCGAAGCTCGGCTGACCGCGAGTCGCTGACATTGGCATACGCAGTGCATAGGGCCATGCTCGGTGCCGTACTGGGGTTGCACCCGCGACAGGTGCCGCTGCATCGCGACGCGAGGGGCTGCCCCCGACTGGCCGGCGACATCGCACGCACCAGCCTGAGCCACGCCGACGGCGCGATCGCGATCGCGGTCGCGCGGGCGCGGGTCGGCGTGGATATCGAGCCGAGCAAGCGTTTGGACGTCATGGAAGAAATCGCCTCCCGCATCGGCCATCGCTCCGAACTGGAGGCCATCGGGAACAGGGACGGGCGCGAACGCGCGGCCGAGTTGCTGGCGCTGTGGGTGCGCAAGGAAGCCGTGCTGAAGGCCGCGGGTGTGGGTTTCGCGGTGGAGCCGGACTCGTTCTCGATCCGTGCTGACAACACGGCCCGGCTCCCGGGGGATGGAAACGTCCATGCCGTGCGCCTGCTCGCCGCAGGGGAGCGCTGGACGGCTGCCGTTGCGGGGCCGCCTGAGACGGAGGTCGAGTACGGCTGGACCGGACCCGACGGCGTGCTGCGTTATCAGCGGGTGGACCTGCGGGCTGAAGCAGATGTGATTGAAGCCGATGCAGCCGGTAGCCAAACGACGGAGTGGGTCGCGTGAAAGCTGCGCTGACGAGCCGGAAAAGCCGCGTCATCCGCCTGCTCTGGCTCGCGGAGTCGATGTTGCTCGTGCTGGCGGTGATGACGGCGGCGTGGGCACGATTCTTGGCCGATCCCGAAGGCTTCGATTTTTTCATTCACGATGCGCCGTGGCGCGCGTTGGTGGTCGCAACGTTCATCACCGTGTCCATGGCGGCGTTCGGCCTGTATCAGGTCCATGTCCGCTTGAACCGCCTGGACTTCGTGCTGCGGCTGGTGATGTCCTTCCTGTTCGGCGGCATCGCATTGCTGGTGCTCTATTACCTGGTCCCCCGGGTCTACATCGGGCGTGGCGTGCTGGCGCTTGCCCTGGGGCTGGGCATGCTGGGCGTCCTGTTGCTGCGGTTCCTGCTGCTGTCGGCGCTGGGCGTCGACGCGTTCAAAAGACGCGTGCTCGTGCTCGGTGCGGGCAGCAACGCCGCCTTGATAACCAGCCGGCTTCGCCGCCAGACCGACCGCCAGTCCTTCGTACTGGTCGGCTTCATCGCCGCACCGTCTCAGCCCGTGATGGTGCCGGAAGAGCATTTGCTGGCCACCAACTTCGGGCTGGCCGAGATAGCCCGCTGGCTGCATGTCGACGAGATCGTGGTAGCGGTCGATGAAAGGCGAGGCGGATTGCCGATGGCAGAAATGCTCGCGTGTGCACAACAGGGCGTGGAGGTGTCCGACCTGTCGACGTTCTTCGAGCGCGAGGCCGGCATGGTCCGGCTGGACGTGGCCGATCCGTCCTCGCTGGTGTTTTCCGGCGGTTTCGACCATTCGGTTCCGCGCCGACTCAACAAGCGCATGTTCGATCTGGTCGCTGCATCGGCGCTGCTGCTGCTGGCCTGGCCGGTGATGCTGATCGTGGCTCTGGTCATCTGGCACGAAACTGGCACGCCGGTCCTGTACCGGCAGACCCGGGTGGGCCTCAATGGCCGACCGTTCGAGCTCGTCAAGTTCCGCAGCATGCATGTGGATGCCGAGGGGGATGGGGTCGCGCGGTGGGCCCGGCGCGACGACGACCGCAGCACGCGGGTAGGGCGCTTCATCCGCATGACCCGGCTGGACGAGCTGCCGCAACTGTTCAACGTGCTGCGCGGCGAGATGAGCTTCGTCGGTCCGCGCCCCGAACGCCCGCATTTCGTCGACATGCTCAGCCAGGAAATCCGCTACTACAACGTCCGCCATTGCATGAAGCCTGGCCTTACGGGCTGGGCGCAATTGCGCTATCCCTATGGTGCGTCCGTGGGCGATGCCGCGGAGAAACTGACCTTCGACCTGTTCTATGTGAAGAACCACGGGCTGATGTTCGACCTGATGATCCTGCTGCAGACGGTCGAGGTGGTGTTGTTCCGACGCGGTGCCCGCTGAGTGCCGACGTCCGGCGGACGCTTGGGCGCGTTGGCGCTAGGGGGCGTTCGCCCCATCCTGCGGTGGCTTGATGCCGTCCTGTTCGGCGGATGCGGAGGGCTGTGCCCCGGCCGGCTGGGTGGGCTCTCCGAGCGACAGGGTCTCGGCAACGACGGTGCGCCTGCGCAGGTCATCGGTGGCCTGATCTTGCGTGGGGCTGGAGTCCGGCACGATGCCGACCGGTGTCCGCGTGAAATTGTCGCTTACGTTGGATGCCAGGCGATCCCACGAGGTTTGCAATACCAGCAATAGCGCGATCAACAAGATCGCGATGATCAGCGTGCGCGCGACCGGAAGCTTCGGTTCCTGCTCGTGCGCAGGAGGTGGCGTGCTCGGGGGCACTCGCCGCGTGCCGCTCGTCCGCGACGTCGGCACGCCGGCCGCGTTTTGCACGTGCAAGCCGCCTGGCAAGCGACCGTACTGGCGATGAAAGTGGGTGGCAGCGGTGTAGAGGGCGATCAGCTCAGGAAGCGACAGGTTCTGCGGCAGGGAAGCCGCCTGCGCTGTGGCGCGATCCGGATGCAGCTCCGCAACGCGTCTGCGGTAAGCGCGTTTGAGTTCCACCAGGGTGCAGCCGGGGCGCAGTCCCAGTTCCGAGTAGAGCTGTGCGAAATCCTGCTTCATTCAGATGCGCGTGGATGACAGGCCTCGGGTGGCGCATAGCGTAGCGCGATGCCGGGCCTGTGTACGGTTTTTGCGTAAAGCCCCGGTTTTGGCCGCTGAAGGTGGGGCGGTACGTTCCTATCTATGCCCTGAATGGCCCGTCCTACAGGCGCTAGAGGGAGATGGAGAATGGCCGTGACGATCCTGAAGCCGATGCCGGTCATGGCAGGCGATCATCGACAAATGGAACCCCAGATCGAATTCGACCTGGCGGCGTTCGATCCCTGGCGCATACAGCCGGTGCGGCATCGGCTGAGCAACCATCCCTTGCTTCAACCCGATGCGCTGCTGGCGCTGAGCGCCCGACTGGAAGCGGCGGGTCGCATTCGCACGCATGCCAACGACGCCACCGCCGGGACGCCGTTCAACGATGCCCCGGGCCTTCATCCGAACGCGCTTTCGGCCGTGGAAACACTGAGCTCCCTGCGCGAGGCGAAGGCCTGGATGTCGCTGCTCAACGTGCAGACCGACGCGGTGTATCGCGAGCTGGTGGGGAGCGTGCTCGACAGCGTGCAGCCGCTGATCGAGCCGCGCGATCCTGGCATGTGCCATCGCGCGGGATGGATATTCGTTTCGTCGCCGAAGACGGTAACGCCATTCCATTTCGACAAGGAGCACAACTTCATCCTGCAGATCCATGGACGCAAGCGTGTCTATGTATGGGATCACCGCGATACCACCGTCGCCAGCGAGCTGGCCCGTGATCGTTTCCACCAACGCCACGATCGTGACCAGCTGCAATGGCGCGAGAGATTCCGCGGGCGCGCCCAGGTATTCGAGCTGCATCCGGGAGAGGGAGCTTACATGCCGTCCACCAGCCCGCACATGGTGGAGAACGGCGACGAACCTTCCGTCACCATGAGCTTTACCTACTACACCGACGCCACACGTCGCGATTCGATGCTGCATAAGACTCATGCGGTGTTGCGCGACCTTCGGATCAATCCACCGCCGGTCGGGAGCTGGCCGGCACTGGATGCGTTGACGTTCAACGGCGTGTCCAACGCGCTGTTGCTTCGCGACATGGCGAAAAGGTTGATCGCCCGCCATCGCGCGTCGGGATGCGCGCGGTTCGCCCAAGTAGGCATGTAGTTCATGAACGTCCAGATGCCGGAGCAGGAACGCAGGCTGTCCTTGCTGGACGTGCTGCCACAACGCAGCGCAGGTGCCAATTCGGGTTGGTCGAGAATGACATTCGTCCTCGATGCGCAATTGGCGGCGACCGTCGACGCGGACGTGCTCCTGGCAGCGCTGGTGGTGGTCGAAACCCGCCTGACAGGCCATGACGCGCAGATCGCGACGAAGCTGGCCGCGTCGGGTGTCGAGCAAGCTGAG
>DATDBD010000100.1:0-3461 GCA_036525015.1 Lysobacter sp. | reverse complement strand
GCCACGGTCGGGATCATTTCCAGCTTGTCGCGCACGTCCGACACCAGGATGTCGCCCATGCCGCAGGCCGGGGCAGTCAGGGTCATGCGCACTTCGACGCGTCGCTCTCCCGCCTTGTCCGGGTGCTCGTGGATGCTGGCCTCGTAGACCAGGCCCAGATCGACGACGTTGATCGGGATCTCCGGATCGAAGCAGGTGCGCAACTGGCGCCATACCAGTTGTTCGACCGCCTCGTCGTCGGCGCCCACGGGCAGTTCCAGCGGCTCGGGCGCCACCTTGCCGATGGCGTCGGCATCGTGGCCGGCGACACGGAACAGGTTGCCCTCGACGAAGACGGTGTAGCTGCCGCCGAGCGCCTGGGTGATATAGCCGACGCTGCCAGCGGGCAGGGTCACCTGCTCGCCCTGCGGCACGAGGACTACGGCGCAATCGCGCTCGAAACGGACGGGTTCACTGCTGCGGGAATACATGATGGATAAATATGGGTGCCGCGGCGCAGCACAAGGCGGCCATTCTAGGGCCTGATGCCAGGGGACGGCCGTTTTCGGCCATGCCGGACGAGTCCACTGGGCGCCCTGGGCCGTTGGACCATGGCGTCCGGACAATGCATGGAAACCTTCAGGAGCCTGCGCCCGCTATGCTGTGCGGATTGCCTGCCGCTTCCGACCCGCGCCGAATGACGTCCCCGACCCCGCCGCCCGCCCGCAGTGCCTTCTGGCTGTCGTGGATGCTCCTGCTGCTTGGCACTGCCGGGTTCGCCGCGATCTGGATCGTGCTGAGCCTGTTCAACGACGCCCAGAACAGCTGGATGGCGGTGCTCGGTGCCCTCGACGTGGCCTGGATGCTGCGCCTGGGGCGCTATCCGGCCGGCCCCCGCCGGATGACGCTGGCGCTGATCGCCACGGCCGCGATCGTGGCCCTGGCCAACTGGGGCATCATCGCCTCGCAGCTCGGGCTGGTGCTGGGGTTGCAGCCCTGGGAGTCGGCGATACGCCTGGGGACGAACCTGGCGTGGACGCTGTTCCAGCTGGCCAATGGCGCCACGGACCTGGCGTTGTACGCAATCGCGCTCGTGGTCGCGGTCATCGCGGCGCGGTGACCGCCGTCGACCGACACCCTCAGGACTCGTCCAGACAGGTGGCGAATCGTTCCACCGCTTCGGTGATTTCGGCGACCGACAGGCCGCAATAGCCGAGCAGCAACCCGGCACGGTCTGGCGGATCCAGGTAGTACGGGGTGATCGGATACAGACCCAGGCCGAGGCTGCGCGCCCGCGCGATGAAGGCCTCGCCCTCGGCGCGGGTGCGGTCCTCGAGCCACACCACCAGGTGCATGCCGGCGTGCGAGTCGTTGATCTCCAGACGGCCTGCGCTGCAGCGACGCAGTCCTTCCAGCAATGCCGACCGACGCTCCTTCAGCGTCTTCCAGGTACGGCGCAGATGCCGCTCGAAGCCGCCATCGGCCATGAACCGCGCCAGGGCCGCCTGCTCGATGCCGGGCGAGCCGAAATCGTCCTGCCACTTGGCGTTGACGAAGTCGCCGCGCAATCCCGCCGGCACCACCATGTAGCCCAGCCGCAACGAAGGGAACATCACCTTGGAGAAGGTGCCCACGTAGATGACACGCCCGTATTCGTCCAGCGAGCGCAACGCGGCCAGCGGCTGCGCGTCGTAGCGGAATTCGCCGTCGTAGTCGTCCTCGAGGATCCAGCTGCCGTGTCGGTGCGCGTAGTCCAGCAGCTCCAACCTCCGCGCCAGCGACATGACCGCGCCGGTGGGGAACTGGTGCGACGGTGTCACGCACACCAGCTTGGTGCCCTGCTCCGGCAAGGCCTCGCACTGCAATCCTTCCTCGTCGACGCCCACCGTGTGCAGCTTCGCGCCATGGATCAGCAGGGCTTCGCGGATAGACGAGTAATGAGGCTCCTCGATGACGGCGGTATCGTCGATGTCGAGCAGCACGCGCGCCGCCAGCGCTACCGCCTGCTGGGTGCCGTCGACGATGATCACGTCCTCCGGCTGGGCCTGTACGCCACGGCGTCGCGCGAGGTAATCGCAAACCGCTTCGCGCAGCGCCGGCAGGCCCTGCGTCATCGGGTAGTTGGGCGCGGTGTAGGCGGCGGCGTGGGCCAGCTCGCGAGCCCAACTGCTGGTCAAGGCAGGGTTGGTCAGCGGCACGCCGTACTGGAAGGAATAACGCACGCCCTCGATGCGGCGCCCCGGAATGCGCAGGTGGTCGTGGTACAGGCGGCCGCGGCGGGCGAACTCGGATTGCGGCGCCAGCGTCGCGTTCACCGCATGCATCGTGCGCAATGCCTGCAGCGGCGGGGTCACATAACTGCCCGAGCCGACGCGCCCGTCGACGAAGCCCTCGGCGCGCAGTTGTTCGTAGGCGGCAAGCACCGTATTGCGCGAGACGCCGAGTTCGCGCGCCAGCTGCCGGGTGGCCGGCAGCCGTGAGCCCTGGTGGACCCGGCCGGCGAACACCGCCGTTTTCAGCGCGCGGGTGAGCTGGGCGTGCAGGGGTCCGCGACCGTCGAGTTGGAGATGCATGGCCGCCTCCGTGAAATGGCCAGAAGGGATTGGCCTGGAATGGCCCTATTCGATCCCTGTCAATTGGACCTTGCCAGTGCCAATCCTAGCCCTTCTGATGGAGCCATTCCGCCAGCCCTCCCTCCCGTGCAGCCGGAGCCCGAGATGAAAGCGAACCACCCCATCCGCAACGGCCTCCTGCCAGCCCGTCCCGCCCAGGGCGGCCCCCTGGCGGACACCCGATCGTTACCGCTCTGGTCCTGGCTGCTGTTCGGCGGCGTGTTGGTGGGGACACTCGATCTGGCCTTCGCGGCGGGGTTCTGGTCGCTGCGTTCCGGTGTGGCGCCGATCCGCATTCCGCAGTCGATCGCCTCCTGGGTGCTCGGCCGCGATGCAGCGATATCCGGTGGCATCGCGACCGCATTGCTCGGCGCAGCGCTGTACTACTACCTGACCACCGCAATGGTCACCGGCTACCACCTGCTCGCAGGCCGGTTCCCGTTTCTGCAGCGACGTCCGCTGACGATGGGCGCGGTATACGGCGTGTTGATGTATGCACTGCTGTTCAAGCTCGTCGTACCGCACTGGTCGGCGGCACCTGCGCGACCGGAACCGCTGGAATGGACGTTGGCCTGCATCGCCGCATACGCGGTGCTGATCGGCATCCCCGCGGCACTGTTCGCCCGCCACTGGCACGAGGAGCAACCTCATAGCTGGACGCAGACGCGCGACTGACGTCTACGAGCTGACCCGTTTCGACAGCCGTCCGGGAGAACCGGACAGACGGTCTGCGCCGGAGCCCGGTTACCCACACCGCGATAACAATTGGCGGCGCAAGCTGAAGTTGTCTGCGGTGCTCATCTCTCTCTCTCCAGCAGCAAGGTCGACGGCTCGTTCCGCGTAGTCCAGATCAAGGAACAGCCCACCTCC
>DATDBD010000099.1:0-3254 GCA_036525015.1 Lysobacter sp. | reverse complement strand
CGCACGTCGGGTATCTACCTGCGCGCCGATCCCGAGGACCTGGTCATCCTGGATGGGGCCGACGCCGGGAAACGCGCCCAGCTGCTCGCGGAGCGCCTGGCGTATTGGGAGTCGATCAAGGACGCGTGAGATGCAAGCGCGCGAGGCGCGCCATCGACTGGCCGTTTTCTTGCGGGCGTATCGGCCTCGTGCTTGTGGTGTTTCGGCTGCGCTGCAACCGGTGCACTAGAGCCGGGTTGCGTCGGCGCGGCTGCGGACCTGCGCGAACGTCCAGTCGTGGACAAGGCGTCCGTTCTCCCAGACCATCACCATCGCATCGTCATAGCCCAGCGGCTTGACCACATCGGCCACGGATTCGGCTTCGGGCGGCACCGGCACGGTCTGGAAGGTGCCGAACTCGCGGTGCCGCAGCAACGTCATGCGGCCGCGCTTGCTCTGCTTGCCTCTGTCGGTGACCGGGTCCTTGTAGACGTCGATCCAGCGACCGTCGATGCGCGCCGCCGAGCACTTGAGGGCGAACTTCTGCGTGTCGCGGTTGAGCTGCTGCAGCAGTCCGCCGCCCATGCCGAAGGCCAGGTTGTCGGTGGCGTATCCCGCGCTGGTCGCGCGTTCGAGAATGGCGCGGATGCTGTTCGGATTGATGCCATCGCCCTGGATCACCCGCACATAGTTCAGCACCTTGTAGCCCTTGCCGTTCACCGTGTGGCCGAAGGCCTCGTCCAGCAGCACCAGGCACCGGTGCACCACGTCCACCGGATCGCCGGAGTCCGGACGCACGACCAGCGTGGCGCCGGATCGGATGACCTCATCCTTAAGCGTCCTGCCCCAGTGCTCGCGTATGGCGTGGTAGATGTCATAGCTGTCGGACACCACTGCGACGACTGAGCCCGGCTTCGCGAACTGCCGCAGCATGTTGCGATAGGCCTCGACCTCGTTCTCACGGCCCCAACTGGTGATCGTGCTGTGCTCGGCCGCGGGGATCGAGAAACCGGCCATCGGCTCGTGGTAGTACGCACGCGCGGCCAGAACGCCAGATACCGTGTCGGTCCCCATGAAGTTCACCAGGTGCGCCGAACCGCCGAGCGCTGCCGACTCGGCACTGGAGACGCCACGCGCGCCGAAATCGTGCAGCTTGAACGGCAACTGCCCCGCCGGATCGTCGCTGGTGCGCTCGAGGAACTGCCGGATCGTCTGCTTGGCGTGCCAGCTGATGGTCGCCACCGTGACCGGGTACCACAGGCGCAGCAGCATCGTTTCGAGGTAGGAAGGCGCCCAGTACGCATCGGGATCGGTCGACTCGATCGTCACCAGTGCCTGGTGCGTCGGAACGACAGTGCCTTCGGGCACCGCGCGGATGCGGATCGGCATGTGCCCGCCGTGCCGTTCGATGATGTAACGCCAGCCGGCCTCGTTGAACGGTTCGCCGTGGGCGGCGAAGAAGTCGCGGGCTTCATCGATATCCGCGGGAGTGATCGGCCTGGCCAGGTATTCCTTGAGAATGGCCTGCAGGCCGTAGAAGAGCGTGCGGTCGTAGAGGCCGCCGCGGGACTCGACGTAGAAGAATGTCGCGTCGGTACCGGGCGGATACTGCAGCCAGTGGCTGGCCTTGTAGCTGTCGGTGTTGAGCAGGATGTTCCTGAGGCATTGCATGACGCAAGCAGACTCCCTGAAGGTGTGACCGCGGTGTAACCGAGCGACCTCTATACCGCGATATCGCCTTCCAGCCTGGCCGGCGCCGGCACGTTGGCCTCGCCGAGCATCTCCCTCAGCTCCGCCTCGATCTCCTGGCAGATGTGCGAGATCGGCACGTCGTTGGCACCGCCTTCGAACGGGTTTTCGGTGCTCTCCCCGACTTGGTCCAGCGAGGTGTACATCCACAGGATGAGCAGGCTCAGCGGAACGCTCAGCCAGACCATGTTGCCTTTAGCCCAACCTTCGACGACATCGTTCAGACGCTCGAATTCCCCGATCATGCTGAAAGGAAGCAGGATGCACAGAATCCGCACGAACAGCGAGTTGATGAAGGCGTGCTGGCGCGGAAAGGGAAAGTTCTTGATCCGCTCGCTGCGGCTTTGTTCCTCTATCAACTGGCGCACCGTCGCCTGGAATTCGCAGAATTGCTGCGTGGTGAGGCTACCGTCGGCATGCATCTCGTTCATCTGCCTGCTCTGCAGCGCGAGGACCCGCAACGACCGGCTGTTCGACATCAGCACCTCATCCGTTTCGCCACTCGGCAGATAGCGGACCAGTTCGGATTCGAGCGTCTGCTCGCGCTCCGGAATCGCGTACCGGCGCTGGTATTCGACGTTCTGCGCCTTGTCCATGGTTTCCCACGCTTTCACGTCGCGCATCTGATGGCGCAACGTGGTGAGCCAGGCCAGATGCCGGTAAACCAGCTGGCGGGCGCGCTCAGGATCCGCGACATAATCCCGGCACATCGCGCCCCATATGCGGCTGCTGCTTACGATCGACTCCCAGACCTGTAGCGCCTCCTGCAGGCGGTTGTAGGCCTGGGCGTTCTTGAAGCCCGCCGACAGCGCGACCGTTGCGCCCAGCAGGAACACGATGCCCCACGGGATCGCCAGCCACTTGAGTCCGGCAAGCTGGTACAGCGCCACCGGCGTGACGCTGAGCACGACGAGCACGTAGATCGTGCGCCGCGTCCACGCGAGGAACTCCGGGAGTTTGTACGATTTTCCGACGTGCATGAACCGCGCCTCCTGGAAGATTTTTCGACGCGCTAGCGCGGCGGCTCGTGTTCGTGGGCTACAGCCACCACGTGATCGATACCATTACGGAACATCTTGGCGTAGGGACAGATGCGCTCGGTATTGCGGACTAGTTCGGCGGCGAGCGCCCGGTCGATGCCGGGGAGGCTGACGCGGATGTCGGCCGACAGCAGGAACAACCCGTCCACGGGGTCGCGCGCGAACGTCACCGCGGCGTTCACCACCGGGTCCGCCAGTTCCACGCCGGCCCGGCTCGCCAGCAGCATCAGCGCACCGTGGAAACAGGCGGCATAACCCGCCGCGAGCAGTTGCTCCGGGTTGCTGCCACCGCCGGGGCCACCGAGCTCGATGGGCATTCGCAGGTTCACGTCGAGGGCGCCGTCGTCCGACTTCACCACGCCCGAAGCGCGCCCGTGTCCCGCTTCGCCTCCGCTCACGCGCACGCGGCCGGTATACAGCGCCAGGGCTTCCTCGCCGTAGTACTTGTCCAGCAGGTTGGTCGGTGGTGGCTGCAACGGGCTCATG
>DATDBD010000098.1:0-11711 GCA_036525015.1 Lysobacter sp. | reverse complement strand
TACAACATCAAGCTCAATGGCGGCCTCTCCGGCAACGCGGCCGCCCGCCTCATGGGTCTGCAGGGCAATGCGCCGGGCGTCATCCAGTACCAGCTGTTTCGCGATTCCGGCCGCAGTCAGGCGTGGGGCGACAGCACGGCGACCCAATCCTCAGGCACCGGCACCGGATCGGCGCAGTCGCTGACCGTGTATGGCCGCATCCCGGTGCAGGCCACGCCCTTGGCGGGCGATTACAAAGACACGATTACCGCTACCGTCGAGTACTGATTTCCTGCCGTTCGTCTGCTCGAGCCGGGGTTGCGGCCGTAACTGGCATGGTTCCTGCGTCACAGTCATCAGCACCCAGCGGGGCAGGCGCCAAGCGCCGGCCGGTATTGGAACAGGGGCTGGCCAAGCGCCCGCAGGGGAAGCCAAGGGCCGAATGTCGGGGGACATTCGGCCCTTTTTTATTGCCTGAATTTCTGGTTTTCGCCGAGCTGCACCCGGGGCAACCCAGGCTTGCGACGCTGTGCGCGTCAGTCGCCGGAATGGGCGCCGACGCCCGACGAGGACGGAACAGGGGGGATCCGTGTTACCTCGTCGGGCGCCGACATGGAGGCGCTTGCGGCATGCGTCGCAATGCGACGCATTAGGTCAGTAGTCGTAGCTTGCTGTCACTTCGTGCGCAACGCAAGCGACCTGCGTCACGGCTCCTGCCGCTCGACCGACTCGCTGCGCCGCCGTGGGGCGGCCGAAGGGGAGCTGGCGCGACGCATCATCTGACCCGTCGGCGATCCATCCCGGCGCGGTTCGGAGGCCGACCGCGGCGGCATCACCATGGGCGACTGGATCGTGCTTCGTTGCGTCTCCGGCGACGGGGCGGTCGTCTGGCCCGGGATCCGGCCCAGGTCGCGCCAGGGCGCCCTGTCCGACCGGTAAGACGAGCCGGGATGCGGATCGGGCTGCATCCCGCCGTCATCGGGGCGCGAATGATGGTGCCTATACGGGTAGTACGGCCGGTACGGGTAATAGCCGTATGGATATCCATAGCCGTAGCGGGGATAGGCGTACGGGTAGCCGTAGCGGTAATAGCCATGCGGGTAGTACCCGCCGTAGTAGCCACCGTAATAGCCGCCGTAGCCGTAGCCACCGTAGCCGCCGTAGTAGTTGTAATCGACGTAGGGCCGGCCGTAGTAGTAGTCACCGGCGCCATGCCCACCACGGTAGGCGTAGTCGCCATAGACGCAGCCCGCCAGCAGACTCGCAGCGAGGACAGGTAGCAGGAATGCACGTTTCATTGGACGGACCCCCCGGGGCAATGCCCAGCTTCAGGCCGACGGATTGAACTAGTGCTTAATCCGCCCGGGCCCACGCTTTTTTTGCAATAACCAAGCCTGACAGATCCATGGCGTCGTCCGCCGCCCGTTCGTCATGCCTTTCATGCCGTCATTGAGCCCGACGGGACGCGATGTCAGCATGGCCGACTCTCGCAAGCGGAATCGCCGATGACCCTGCACCGCGCCTCCGGCCAATGGCGACTCGGCCTGACGCTGACGCTGTTGACCGCGGCCTGCTGGGCGACGCTGCCGATCGCGCTGAAGATCGTGCTGGAAGTACTCGACCCGATGACGCTGACCTGGTTCCGCTTCGTCGTGGCCACCGTCATCACCGGCGCATGGCTCGGTTACCGGGGCGCACTCGGTGGCTATCGCGGGCTCGGCCGTCGAGGCGGCACGATGCTGGCGGTCGCGGCACTGATGCTGGTGGGCAACTACGTCTTCTACCTGCTGGGGGTGCAGCACACCACGCCGGCCAACGCGCAGCTGCTGATCCAGCTCGCGCCGCTGCTGATGGCGCTGGGCGGCATCTGGGTGTTCGGTGAGCAATTCCGGGCCGCGCAATGGCTGGGCCTGGCCATGCTGGCGGCCGGAATGGGGCTGTTCTTCGCCGACCAGTTGGCCGCCGCCGCGCAGGCGCCGGGCTACGTCCTCGGCTCGGCCCTGGTCCTCATTGGCGCGATCGTCTGGGCGGTGTATGCGCTGCTGCAGAAGCAATTGCTGATGCGCCTGGGCTCGATGCAGGTGCTGCTGGCGATCTACGTCGTGGCCAGCGTCGTGCTCCTGCCGTTCGCGCAGCCCTCCACGCTGCTGCGGCTGGATGCCATGCATTGGGCACTGCTGGGCTATTGCGCGCTGAATACGGTCGGCGCCTACGGTGCCTTCGCCGAGGCGCTGGCGCACTGGGAGGCTTCGCGGGTATCGGCGGTGCTCGCCACCACGCCATTGCTTTGCATTGCCGCCGCCAGTGCCGTGCACGCCCTGTGGCCGCAATGGCTGGCGCCGGAACGGATCACGCCGTTGGGCTGGCTGGGCGCCGCCCTGGTGGTGGCCGGGTCCGCGGCGGTGAGCCTGCTCAACCGGCGGGCCGCGCGTTAGCATCGGGGCCATGAACCTGATGAGCTCCGTCCTCCCCGATTTCGACGCCGTGCTCGCCGCGGCCGCGCGCATCGCGCCACATGCCCATGTCACGCCGGTGCTGCGCTCGCACACGCTCGACGCACTGGCCGGCTGCGAACTCCATTTCAAGGCCGAGCAATTGCAGCGTGCCGGCGCGTTCAAGTTCCGCGGCGCGTGCAACGCGGTGTGGTCACTGTCGGACGAGGACGCGGCGCGCGGCGTGGTCACCCATTCCTCCGGGAACCATGGCGCGGCCCTGGCGCTGGCGGCCCGCACCCGCGGCATTGCCTGTCACGTGGTCGTGCCGGAAGGCGCGGTCGCCGCCAAGCTGGCGGCCATCGAGGCCTATGGCGCCACGCTGCATCACTGCGCGCCGACCATCGCCGCACGCGAGGCCGCCTGCGCGCGCGTGCAGCAGGAGACCGGCGCGGAACTCGTCCATCCCTACACCGATGCACGGGTGATTGCCGGCCAGGGCACGGCCGCGCTCGAGTTGCTCTCGGTGGCGCCGCTCGATGCGCTGGTGGTGCCGGTGGGCGGCGGCGGGCTGGCCGCCGGTACGGCGATCACGGCCTCTGCAATCTCGTCCTCCACGCGGGTGTACCTGGCCGAACCGAGCGGCGCTGCGGAGACCGCCGCGTCCCTGCAGCGCGGCGAGCGTGTCACCGAGTTCGTCCCGGACACCGTTTGCGACGGCCTGCGCGGAACACTGGGCGCGCCGAATTTCACCCTGCTCCGGCAGCATCGCACCGAGGCGCTGGTGGTCGACGATGGCGCCACCATCGCCGCCATGCGCCTGTTGTGGCAGCGGACCAAGCAACTGGTCGAGCCGTCGTCGGCGGTCGCGCTGGCGGCGGTGCTGGGCCATCGCGAACGCTTCGCCGGCCAGCGCGTCGGCATCGTGTTGTCCGGCGGCAATGTCGATCTGGATGCGTTGCCGGAGTTGTTCGCCCGCGCCAGGGGTTGAAACGCGATCGTCGTCGACAGCGATCGTGTCGACAGCCCGGACTTGCCGGGCAGGTATCATTGCGGTTCGCGCCTACGGCTGCCAGTACTGCACGATGAAGATCGACGGAACCCGCCGCAACGACCGCGCCACGGAAGTGGTGCTGGCCTATTACGCCGCCTTCAACCGCGGCGACTGGGCAGGCATGCTTGCCCTGCTCGACGAGCAGGTGGTGCACGACCTCAACCAGGGGCCGCGCGAGGTCGGCCGCGAAGCGTTCGCCGCGTTCCTGGGTCGCATGGCGGCCAGTTATCGCGAACAGTTGCGCGACATCGTCGTGATGGCTTCGCCCGACGGGCATCGCGCCGCCGCCGAGTACGTGGTGCAGGGCGAATATCTCGCCAGCGACGCGGGACTGCCACCGGCCAAAGGCCAGAAGTACGTGCTGCCAGGCGGGGCGTTCTTCACGATCCGCAACGGCTGCATCCAGCGCGTGACCAACTACTACAATCTGGAAGAGTGGATCTCGCAGGTCGGCTGACTGGCGTACGGCCGATCGCCATCGTTGCCAGCGTCTCTTACTTGGAGTCTCGTAGTTAGAACGGCGATTTACTGCTGCTGCATACCGATTCCCCCTGGCTGCGAGCCCCTATGCCGCACGTCCTGCGTTCTCCCACGTTCTGGTTGACCGTCGCGGCACTTGTGCTGGCTTTGGGCTTTCTGGGCACCCGCAGCATCTGGGACCCCGACGAGGGTCGCTACACCAACGTCGCGCTCAACATGCTCGACAGTGGCGACTGGCTCAATCCGCGTCGCAACGACGAGGTCGGACACTGGACCAAGCCGCCGCTGACCTACTGGGCCATCGCTTCGAGCGTGGCCGTGTTCGGCGCCAATCCCTGGGCCGCGCGCCTGCCGATGGCGTTGTCGTACCTGCTTTGCATCTGGCTGACCTGGCGCATTGCCCGACGTCTTTCCCCTGGCAGCGAACAGGCCGCCGCGGTGATCTACGCGACGATGCTGTTCACCGTCGGCGCGTCCCAGATGATCACCACCGACTACCTGCTGGCGGCGGCGGTGACGCTGGCGATGTGGGCTTTCGTCGAGGCCAGGTTCGGTCCGGGTGAATATTCGCGGCGCTGGATTGCGCTGATGTGGGTCGGCATGGCGCTGGGGTTCGTCACCAAGGGGCCGACCGGATTGTTGCCGCTGCTGGTCGTGCTGGCCTTCGATTTCCTGATGCCCGACCGTCACACGCGCCGCGTGCTGCAATGGTCGGGCCTGGTGCTGTTCACGGTGCTGGCCCTGCCCTGGTACCTGGCGGTCTTCCACGGTAACCCTGGCCTGTTCCGCTACTTCGTCGGCGATGAGGTGATCACCCGCATCACCACCAACGAATTCGGCCGCCATGGCGAGTGGTACGGCTGGCTGGAGATCTACGCCCCGACGTTGTTGCTGGGCACGCTGCCGTGGACGCCGACACTGTGGCGCTGGGTCCGCGGGCTGCCGGCGCAGGTGAAGCCGTGGCGGCGCAATCCGCAGCGTCGCGGGCAAGACGCGCCCTGGTTGCTGCTGCTCCTGTGGCTGTTGCTGCCGCTGCTACTGTTCTGTTTGGCGCGCTCGCGCATGCCGCTTTACCTGCTGCCGCTGTTCGCGGCGATCGCGGTGATCGCGGCGATGCAGCGGCAGCGCGAAGGTCGCGCGCTGCCCGGCTGGCGCGCCTTGCTGGCATGGGTCGTGTTGCTGGTGATGCTCAAAGCGGCAGCGGCGTGGTGGCCGACCCACAAAAACGCAGCCGAGTGGGCCGAAGCGATTCGCGCACGCTCGCCGGGACCGGTCGAGGAAGTGGTGTTCGTCGAGGACATGGCCCGCTACGGCCTGCACCTGCATCTTGGCACCGGGACGCAGATCGAGAAAATTTCCCTGGAGCCGATGCCGTCGTCGGCTTTCAACCCGGAATTCGACGAACCGCTCGTTGTCGAGCTGGGCGAGCACGAGCCCGGCGTGGTCTGGATCTGCAAACAGGATATTTGGCCCCTTTTGCAGGCCCGCATCGACGCCAGCGGCTATCGCGCCACGCAACTCGGCGCGTCCTACCAGAAGCGCGTGATGTTCAGCGTGGACCGCCTCGATCAACCCGGCGTCGGTCAACCGGTGCGCTGAAGGCTCAGCGCGGCGCGCCGGACGCGAGCACCAGGCGATCGAGTCCCTCGGCCAGCATCAGCCGGGTCACCGCGGCGCGCTCGCCCACTGGCTGTGCCTGCAATGCATCCAGCAGCAGGCCGATCGAGCGGCAACGTGCCGGATGATCGCCGCCATTGAGACCCGCGACGAATCCATCGTCCAGCAGCGCCGCGCGCACGCCGGCGGCCTTGAGGGCCTGCCGCGCGGCGGCGGCGTCATAGGGTTGTGGCGGATTCTGCGCGGCGGCGACAACGAACTGCGTCACCGCATCGGCCAAACGCACGCGACTTTCCTCGCCCAGTTGCGAGGTCAGTGCGTTCAATCCGTCGAGGCCACGGTCCGCCTGCGGGTCGAACAGTGCGCATAACGCCTTCGATTCTTCGGGGCGCTTGGCTGTGGCATGCAGTGCCTGGAACAACCCGTCCACGGTCGCGTCGGGCGCTCGCGAGAGCAGGTCCTGACCGGAGGAAACCAGCACGGCCGGATCGAAACCCCATTGCTCGAGCACCGAGTCCTGGGCGAGGGCCGGTGCGCTTACGAGCAGTGCCGTCGCAAGCAGGCCGGTCGCAAGCAG
Source organism: Lysobacter sp. (assembly GCA_036525015.1). GTDB lineage: Bacteria > Pseudomonadota > Gammaproteobacteria > Xanthomonadales > Xanthomonadaceae > Lysobacter_J. The sequence goes on along the minus strand of DATDBD010000098.1, from coordinate 5,572 downwards.
CGCAGGACGCAAGCGTTGGTTTTTCTTCATGGGAGATCGCTTGTGCCGATGATGCGACCGACTCTAAACGCCGCCGCCTGAATGCCCGCGACCACGGCTATGCGCCGCGATCGCTGCGCAGCTCCTGCGTTGCGCGACGATCGCCCGCAGCCGAGCGCGCGGCGACCAGGCTGAAGACGACGATGCCTACGATCACCAGCACTGCTCCGCCCAGCGCCCTGCCCTGGGGCCACTCCTCGCCCAGCCACAGCACGCCGATCACCGTGGCGAACAGGATCTCGGCTGCCTGCATGGCTTCGGCCGCGGCCAGCCCGGTCGGGTCGTTGCGGACCATGCCGGTGGCCTGGAAGAACAAGATGGTGGCGATCACGCCCGCGCCGAGCGCGACGCCGGCCGCGAACGTCACCTGCCCCAGCGGGGGCCCGCCCGTCTGCGTGAAGGCATAGACGGCGACGGCCCACCAAAGCGGCTGGCTCGCCAGCGTCATGCCGAACACACGCTGCGTCGCGTTGAGCTCGATGCCCGCGCGCTCCAGGTGCAACAGCAGGCCGCGATTGCCGAGCGGATAGGCGAAGGCCGACACGGTGACCAGCGCCAGCGCGATCCATGCATCGTCGTCGAGCGCGCCGCCGCGGTGCCCGAACTGCAGCAGCAGGACGCCGGCGATCACCACCATGCCGCTCAACACGGCTGGCAGGGGGATGCGCGCGCGATGGTCGCGATAGAGAAACGGCGCGCACAGCATGCCGGCGATGACCGTGAGCTGGAACGTGCCGGCGATCAGCCACGACGGCCCACTCGACGCGGCATAGCTCAGGCACAGGTAGAACAGCACAAAACCAATGCCGCTCCACAGCAGCCACGGCCCCGGATGCGCGCGGATCGCGCGCCACACCGGCGCCGCACCACCCTGCCACGGCATCACCGGCAGCATCAGCGGCAACGTGATCAGGTAACGCAGCGTTGCCGTCCAGGCCCAATAGCCGCCCTCGACCGCGGCGGCGCGGTTGAGCACGTAGGTGCAGGTGAAGAAGAACGCCGAAGTCAACGCGATGGCAACCGCGGTCAGCGCCAGGCGGCGGGGATTCATGGACGTTTCCTGATGGGAATCCTGCTCACCGGCACCTGCACCTCGTCGACGCCGCCGACGCGGATCGGCGTGCCCGGTTGCGGCCCCCAGGCGTGGGCGTAGACCACCTCCCAGGTCGCCGGCAGGCGACCGTCGCGACGCCACGATTCGTAGGCCTGCCCCGCCCTCGCGAAGCGCGCCCGACCGGTCAGGCTGCGGCGACGGTCGATCATCGCATTGGTCGCGCCAAGCGTGCGCAGCTCGCGCATCAGCTCGCCCAGGTCGGCATGACCGAACACGAACTCGTCGCGGTCGAGCACCGGATTCTTGAAGCCGGCCGCGATCAGCGCGTCGCCGAACTGCGCGATCGACGCGAACGCACTCACGTGCGGGACGTTGTCGGCCTGCGCGAACGCGCCGCGCAGCTCGTGCAGCGTGTCGGGGCCGAAGGTCGACACCAGCAACAGGCCGTCGGGCTTGAGCACGCGCCGGAAACCGGCGAACACCGCCGGCAGGTCCTCGACCCATTGCAGGCACAGGTTGGAGAACAGCACGTCGACGCTGGCATCGCGCAACGGCAATGCGCGTGCGTCGGCGCACACCGGATCGGGACGGCGGCGCGATCCCAGTAACAGGCTCGGTCGCCAACCACCGGCGTTGTGGCGTGCCTCGTGCAGCATCGGCAGCGCCAGGTCGAGCGCGATCACCTGCGCCTTGGGCCAGCGCTTCTGCATCGCCACCGTCGCGTGCGCGGGCCCGCAGCCGACGTCGAGCACGACCTGCGGCGAGGCGCGGTTGAGTGCGGGGTCGTCGAGGTAGTCGAGTTGCTCCATCAACCGCGAGGCGACCTCGCGTTGCAGCGCGGCAGCATTGTCGTAGCCGTGCGCGGCGCGCGAAAACGCGCGGCGGACCTGGCGGTGGTCGAACAGGTCGGTCATCGTTCGCCGCCTTTGGCTGCGCCCGGCTCGACCCCGACCTGCCCGTCATTCCCGCCTGCGCGGGGGTGACGGCTCACGTCGGACTGACGGCCCAGGGACTGCATGAACCCATCGATCTCGTCGGCAACCTGCGCCGTCGCACCGAGGAATGGCGCGTGTCCGGCGCTGGCGATCACGACGCTGCGCGCATCGGGTGCGAGGGCCGCCGCCGCCGGCATCGCGCCGGCAGGCACCAGGCGGTCGCGGCGACCGGAGATCCACAGGCTCGGCACGCGCAGGTGCGGCAACTCAGCGCGCACGTCGAGCCTGTCGAGCAGCACCAGACCCTCCTGCAGCGCGCGCTGTGCCGGTTCGCCGCGTTCGAAGCAATGGCTCTTGAGGCAGCGCAGGTCTTCCAGCGCGGAGGTCGAACCCAATGCTTCCAGCGCGAGAAATCCGTCCAGCGTGCCGCGAAAGTCGCGCGCCAATGCATCGCCGAAATCGCGGAACAGCTGCGGCGAGACGCCGTGAGGCCAGCCGACGCCATCGGTGCCTTCACCGGCGACGAAGCGCGGCGACGAGGCAATCATGATCAGGCCACGCACGCGCTCCGGGTAATCCAGCACAGCCCGCAGCGCGAACTGCCCGCCCAGCGACCAACCCAGCCACACCGCGTCGGGTACGCGTTCGACCAGTTCCGGCGCGAGCGCCTGCGGATCGAGCGGGCGCAAATCCTCTCGCGCGTGCCCGTGGCCGGGCAGGTCGACCAGATGCAGCGTGTAACGATCGGCCAGGCGATCGACCAGCGGCGCGAACAATCCGCCGTGCATGGCCCAGCCGTGGATCAGCGCGATCGCGGGACCTTGTCCGCGTGTTTCGATGTGCATGGGGGATACAGCCTTGAAACTTTACGTGGGGGATACAGCCGCCAGGCGTTCCAGTGTCGCCAGGGCGTCGTCGCGGCGGTCGGCCGCGACCAGCAGATGATCGTGATGCAGGCCGGCCAGCACGTTGCAGGGAATTCCGCGTTCGGCCAACACGCCCGACACGGTCGCGGTCAATCCGACCGCGTCCAGCGCCGAGCGCACGTCCAGCGTCAGCCAGGCGGCAATGAAGTCGTAACCCAGTGCGCGGGCGTCGGCCTGCGCTCGCGGCAGCACGTACGTGACGCCTTCGGTCTCGCGGATACTGGCTTCGGCGATGGCGGCCAATGCGGCATCGCCCGTCGCCGAGCCGACGAACACGAACTCACCGTCGCGTACTGACACGCGCAGGGCGGCCAGCAGCCGCGCCAGGTCGCGCTCGCCACTCATCGCGCCCGCGCGGATTTGCGGCTATCGGCGGCGGCCATGTTGTTCACCAGCGCATCGGTCATGGCCGTGTCCATCGCGGCCGGCAGGCCCAGTTCGGTGCGATCGCGCGCCTTGGCCAACACCTCGACCAGGCCGTCCACATCGCCGATGCCGTGCAGCGCCGACAACGTCACGCGCAGCCGTGCCTTGCCTTCCGGTACGGTCGGCGGGCGGATCGCGGCGACCCAGTAGCCGGCCTGCTCCAATGCCTGCGCCATCGCCAGCGCGCGCGCGTCGTCGCCGCACAGCACCGGCTGGATCGGCGTGGCCGACTCCATCAGTTCCAGGCCGTGCTTGCGGGCACGCTCGCGGAAGCGCGCGGTGAGGTCGCGCAGCTTGTCGCGACGCCAGTGCTCGGTGCGCGCCAGCCGCACCGCGGCCAGCGTGGCGGCGGCCTGCGCCGGCGGCAGCGCCGTCGTGTAGATGTACGGTCGCGCGGTTTCGGCGAGGTGTCCGATGACGTCCTCATCGCCCAACACCGCCGCGCCATAGCCGCCCAGCGCCTTGCCGAGGGTGGCCAGCTGCAACGGCACTTCGGCCACGCCCAGGCGCGCGGCGGCGACGCTGCCGCGGCCGTCCGGGCCCAGCACGCCGACGCCGTGCGCATCGTCGACATACAGCAATGCTTTCTGCAGGCGCGCGACCAGCGCCAACTCGCGCAGCGGCGCGACATCGCCGTCCATGCTGAAGACGGCGTCGGTCACCAGCATCGCCATGCCGTCGGGCACGCTGCGCAACTGCCGTATCGCGCCTTCCGGATCGCCGTGCGGATAACGCCGCAGGCGGCAGCCGGCCAGGCGCGCGGCGTCGATCAGGCTGGCGTGGTTGAGGCGGTCCTGCACGCAGATCGATTCGTCATCGAGCAGCGCTTGCACCACCGCAAGGTTGGCCAGGTAACCGCTGCCGAACAACAGCGCGCGCGGCGCGCCGATCCACTCCGCCAGCTCGCGCTCCAGCGCTTCGTGCATGGCGTGGTGGCCGCACACCAGGTGCGAGGCGACACCGCCGGCACCCTCGCGGGAGGCCGTGTCCTGCAGCGCGTCGATCACCGCGAAATGCTGCGACAGGCCGAGGTAATCGTTGCCGCAGAAGTTCAGCAGGTTCTTGCCGTCGACCAGGACGCGCGCGCCGTCGCGATGCGTGACCGTGCGGCGCACGCGCGTGCGCTGCGTGGCGACGCGCTGGGCGCGTGCCGCTTCGATCCGCTCACGCCAGCTCGCGCGCGCCACGACTCAGGCCGCGCAGGCGGGGTGGCAGGAACCAGCACCTGCGGCGTCCGCAGGCGTTTCGACGATGTCGGCGTGCACGGTGCTCCCCTGTTCGACCAGTGCCATGGGCTTGAGGCCAAGGCGTGCAAACAATGCCATGTCCCGCTCGGTGTCGGGGTTGCCGGTCGTCAGCAATTTCTCGCCGTAGAAGATGGAATTGGCGCCGGCCAGGAAACACAGAGCCTGCAGTTCGTCGCTCATCGTTTCGCGGCCGGCCGACAGGCGCACCATCGAGCGCGGCATCAGGATGCGGGCAACTGCGATGGAGCGCACAAATTCGAAGGGGTCGAGCTGCTCGGTTCCCGACAGCGGCGTGCCCTCGACCTGAACCAGGCGGTTGATCGGCACCGAATCAGGATGCGCCGGCAGGTTGGCCAGGGTCTGCAGCAGGCCGGCTCGCTGGTCGCGCGACTCGCCCATGCCGACGATGCCGCCGCAGCAGGTCTTCATGCCGACGTCGCGCACGTGCGAGAGCGTGTCCAGGCGATCCTGCATCTCGCGCGTGTGGATGATCTGGTTGTAGAACTCCGGCGCGGTATCGAGGTTGTGGTTGTAGTAGTCCAGGCCGGCTTCACGGAGCGCCTTGGCCTGATCACCCGACAGCATGCCCAGCGTCGCGCAGGTCTCCAGACCCAGCGCCTTCACCTCCGAGATCATCGCGGCGACCTTCGGGATGTCGCGGTCCTTCGGCGAGCGCCAGGCCGCGCCCATGCAAAAGCGCGAGGCGCCGGCGGCCTTGGCCTGGCGGGCCTTCTCGACCACGGCCTGCGTGCTCATCAGCTTGGTCGCTTCCACGCCCGTGTGATAACGCGCGGCCTGCGGGCAGTAGCCGCAGTCCTCGGGGCAACCGCCGGTCTTCACCGACAGCAGCGTGCTGACCTGGACCTCTGCCGGGTCGAACGTGGCGCGATGCACGGTGCCCGCGCGGTGCAGCAGTTCCGGGAACGGCAGGTCGAACAGGGCGCG
>DATDBD010000097.1:0-5466 GCA_036525015.1 Lysobacter sp. | reverse complement strand
AAGATCGCCGCCGATCCGTCGTTGGAGAAGGTGGCGCTGTGGGATATCAACCACGCCGATCGCGTGCTCGATGTCGCCGAACCGATGCTGCGCGGCGAGATCGAGTTGGCGGCCGGCCAGCGCCAGGCGGGCATCGCCTCGCTGCGCAAGGCGGCGGCCGCCGAGGACCTGCTCAACTACAACGAACCGCCGGATTGGCCGTTGCCGGTGCGGCCGTACCTGGGTGCGGCGCTGCTCGACGCCGGCCGCGCGAAGGAAGCGGCGACGGTCTATGCCGAAGACCTGGTCGTTTATCCCGACAACGGCTGGTCGCTCTACGGACTGGCCAAGGCGCAGCGCGCATTGAAGCAGGCCGATGCCGCCGGCCAGAGCGAGCGTCGCCAGGCCGCGGCGTGGCAGTGGGCGGACGTGAAGCTGACGGCCTCGCGTTTTTGAAGGGGCTCACGCCTACGCTCAGGGCGAACGGTGCTAATAGGTGGTCGGCCTTCGAAGCCTGGGGCGATTGCCCCCACGTGACGGGTGCGGCACCCACGTGACCGGCGCAAGGCTTCACACCGTTCGTCTGGGGCGTAGCGAAGCAAAGTTCGAAGGACGAGCGGGCGGGTTGTGCCACGCGCCTGTCCAACTTCCCCTTGGGCGCTCAGGCGTGCACTGCTTCGTGCACCCGGCGTCGATGGTTACGGTCCCGACACGTTATCGCGCATGCTAGACGCATGAAACGCACCCCCATCCTGCTCTCCTGGAGCGGCGGCAAGGACGCCGCCTGGACCCTGCATGCCCTGCGCCAGCGCGACGACGTCGAGGTCGTCGGCCTGCTGACGACGTTCACCGAAGGCTACGACCGCGTGGCGATGCAGGGCATCCGCCGCACCGTGCTGCTCGCCCAGGCCGAAGCCGCCGGCCTGCCGGTGATCGAAGCCTGGATGCCGCAGGGCACCGACAACGCCGGTTACGAAGCCACCTTCGCCGCGGCGCTGGGACGCGCCCACGAGCGTTGGCCCGGTCTGACCGACATCGCCTTCGGCGATCTGTTCCTCGAAGACATCAAGGCTTATCGCGATGCCCTGTGCGCGCGGCTGGGCTGGACGCCGCATTACCCGCTGTTCGGATCGGACACGGCCGTGCTGGCGCGCAGCATGCTCGATGGCGGGCTGCGCGCCTGGCTGTGCTGCGTCGACACCACGCAACTGGATGCGCGTTTCGCCGGCCGCGCCTTCGACGCGGACCTGCTGGCCGAACTGCCCGACACCGTGGACCCCTGCGGCGAACGCGGGGAGTTCCACACGCTCGCCGTCGCCGGTCCGATGTTCGCCGCGCCGCTGGCGGTGCAACGCGGCGAGACCGTGCTGCGCGACGGACGTTTTGCTTACACCGACTTCACCGGCGCCTGATCGAGCGGGTGTGACTTGGGGCTGCTGGCACAATCGGCGCCGCTCGGCAAAACTGTGCGCGAGAATAAAGGGGGAACACCATGCCTGTATTGGGTCTGCATGTCGTGATCGCGCTGTTCTTCGCCGTGCACGCCGTGCGTAGCGGCCAGGACCGCTACTGGCTTTTCATTCTGTTCGTGTTTCCGCTGCTCGGCAGCGTCGTCTACGCGATCGCGATCTGGCTGCCGGAGTTGCGCTACAGCCACGGCGGACGGCAGCTCGTGCAGGGCGCGCGGCGGCTGCTGGATCCGGCGCGCGAGCTGCGCGCCGCGCAGGAAGCGTTCGACACCGCGGTCACCACCGTCAACCGCGTGCGGCTCGCCGACGCGCTGGTGGAAGCCGGGCGTCCGGCCGAGGCCGTGCCTCATTACCGCGACGCGCTGCGCGGCATCCATGCCGACGATGCCGATACGCAGGTACGCCTGGCCCGCGCATTGCTCGAATCGGGGCAGGCAGGCGAGGCGCGCCAGCTGCTCGATGGGCTGATCCAGCGTCGCCCGGACTTCCGCTCGCCCGCCGGCCACCTGATCTATGCGCGTGCCGTGGCCGAGGAAGGCGACCGCGCCAAGGCCAGGAACGAATTCGATACGCTGGTCGGCTACTTCAGCGGCTTCGAAGCCCGCGCGCGCTACGCCGAGGTGCTCGACGGCTGGGGTGAAAGCGAGGCGGCGATGCGACTGCGCGAGGAATCGCTGCAACAGGCGCGACGGCTTCCCTCCCATTCCCGGCGCATGAACCGGGAATGGCTGCGCCGCCTGGAACGCATCGGCGCACGGTGACGTCGGTGAGGCCCGGCGCCTAGTACGCGTACTCGGTAAACACCGGGTCGATGATGCCGCCCCAAGGGCCGTGGAACTGCTCCAGCTTGCGCTCGGCCGGGGTGATGCCGGCCTCGGCGAATTCCATCAGTGGCGCCAGATAGATCGACTCGTCGGCGCCGTTGCGGTTGCGGCGGTCGCGGCGCTGCAGGCCGTGGGCGGAAATCTCGAGCGCGCGGCGTGCAAGATCGAGCACGGTGCCATTACGGAACGGCAGCTTCAGTGCCTGTCTCGGCACACCGTTGCGCAGCGCGTGCAATTCTTCCAACGAAAAATCCTTGACCAGGTCCCAGGCCGCATCGAGCGCAGTCTGGTCGTACAGCAGGCCGACCCAGAACGCCGACAGCGCGCAGATGCGGTTCCACGGGCCGGAGTCGGCGCCGCGCATCTCCAGGTATTTCTTCAGCCGCACTTCCGGGAAGGCGGTGGTGCTGTGGTCGGCCCAGTCCTTGATCGACGGCAGCTCGCCGGGGTACGCCGGGAGGCGGCCGTCGAGGAAATCGCGGAACGACTGGCCGCTGGCATCGATGTACTTGCCGTCGCGGTAGACGAAGTACATCGGCACTTCGAGCAGGTAGTCGACGTAGCGCTCGTAGCCGAAGCCGTCCTCGAACACGAAGTCCAGCAATCCGGTGCGGTTGGGATCGGTGTCGGTCCAGATGTGCGAGCGGTAGCTCAGGAAACCGTTGGGCTTGCCCTCGGTGAACGGCGAGTCGGCGAACAGCGCGGTCGCCACCGATTGCAACGCCAGCGACACACGGAACTTCTTGACCATGTCCGCCTCGGAAGACACGTCGAGGTTGACCTGCACGGTGCTGGTGCGGGTCATCATGTCCAGGCCGAGCGAGCCGACCTTGGGCATGTAGTCGCGCATGATCTTGTAGCGGCCCTTGGGCATCCACGGCATCTCGTCGCGGCGCCACTTGGGCTGGAAGCCCATGCCGAGAAAACCCAGCCCCATCGGCTCGGCGACGGTGCGCACTTCCTTGAGGTGGGTGGAGGCTTCGCAGCAGGTGTCGTGCAGCGTCTCCAGCGGCGCGCCGGACAATTCGAGCTGGCCGGCGGGTTCCAGCGACACAGCCGCGTTGTCGCGAGTGAGCGCGATGACGCGGCCCGGCCCTTCGGAAGATTTCTCCTCGACAGGGGCCCAACCAAATTGAGTCAGGCCCTTGAGCAGCGCCTCGATGCCACGCTCGCCGTCGAACGTGGGCGGGCGCAGGTCGTCGGTGCGGAAGCCGAACTTCTCGTGCTCGGTGCCGATCTTCCAGTCGTATGGCGCGCGCGCGCCCGACGAAAGAAACTCGATCAGCTGCGTCCGCCCCTGCGTACCGGCGGCGATGGGGACATCCTTGACCTGACTGGGACCGGACACGCGCACCTCATGGGGGAGTGAGTGAGCTCCTGGGAGCCGGGTCTGCGATATGCGGCCGTCGCCTGCAATAGCAAGACCCAAGCAGTGTAGCCCCCACCCCGTCTTGAACAAGCTCCACGCTGCAACGCTGTAGTCTTGCCGGCGTCACTTTCGCCTGCGCCGGTTTCCATGGCACACCTTCCATGGACGCGGCATGGCGGACCCTCGTGGAGACCCTGATGCGCCGCTGGCATGCCGAATACCACCGTTCCGAACGTGCCGGCTGGTTGCGCGCCGCGGTGCTGGGCGCCAACGACGGCATCGTGTCGATCGCCGGCCTCGTGGTCGGCGTCGCCGCCAGTGGCGCCAGCCAGGGCGCGGTGCTGATGAGCGGCATTGCCGGCATGGTGGCGGGCGCCATGTCGATGGCCGCGGGCGAGTACGTATCGGTGCAATCGCAGGCCGACACCGAACACGCCGACCTCGCCAAGGAAAAGCGCGAGCTGGCCGAGGATCCGGAAAGCGAGCTGTTCGAGCTCACCGGTATCTATGTCCGTCGCGGCCTGCAGCCGGAACTCGCGCGCCAGGTGGCCGAGCAACTCACTGCGCACGATGCACTGGGCAGTCATGCACGCGACGAACTGGGCATCACCGACACGCTGCGGGCCCGGCCGGCGCAGGCGGCGTTGGCCTCCGCGGCGGCTTTCGCCGTCGGCTCGCTGCTGCCGCTGGCGGCGGTACTGCTGGCGCCGGCGGCACGGATCGAGGCGATCACGATCGCCGCCACGCTGCTGGGTCTTGGGGTCTCCGGCGCCCTGGCGGCCTGGGCCGGGGGTGCAGCGATGGCGCGCGGCGCGGCGCGGGTGGTGTTCTGGGGCGCGCTGGCGATGGCCGCGGCCTCGATGATCGGCCGCCTGTTCCACGTATCACTTTGATGCTGCCAGAGGCCGCGACGGCCGATATCGCGCCTTTTTTCAGATGAACGCGGCCCCGTGCGGCGTTGCCAGATGCGTACCCCTGCTGCGCTCACTACACTGCGGAACCTCAGCAAACACCGCCCCGGGAACGCCTCACCGCATGCGAACGCGCAAGAAGCTCAAGGCCACCTCGATGGACATCGCGCACCGGGCGGGCGTCTCGCAGGCGACCGTATCGCGGGTATTGCGGGGCAGCCCGTTGGTCAACGCCGAGACCCGAAAGCGCGTCGAGGCGCTGGTCCGCGAACTCAACTACAAAGTCGACCGCCATGCCTCCAGCCTGCGCACGCAGCGCTCGGGCACGCTGGCGCTGCTGCTGTTCGAGGATCCGACCCCGGACGAGTCGAACATCAACCCGTTCTTCCTGTCGATGCTCGGGTCGATCACCCGCGCCTGCGCGCGCGAGGGCCAGGACCTGCTGATCTCGTTCCAGCAGTTGTCCGACGACTGGCACGCTGACTACGAGGACAGCATGAAGGCCGATGGCCTGATCCTGCTGGGCTACGGCGACTACCTGGCCTACGAGGGCAAGCTGGAGAAGCTGGTCGAACAGGGCACGCGCTTCGTGCGCTGGGGCGCGGTGCTGTCTGACCAGCCCGGCGTGTCGATCGGTTGCGACAATTTCAACGGCGGTCGCCTCGCCGGTGAGCACCTGGTGGGACTGGGTCGTCGCCGCATCGCCTTCCTGGGCGGCGCGTCCAGTCATTGGCCGGAATTCTTCGATCGCTTCCGCGGCTGCGACGCCGCACTGCGCGAGGTCGGCGGCGCGATGGAAGCGATCCTGCAGGTCGATGCGGAGAGCTTCGAAGAGGACGGCTATACCGCGGCGCGCGAATTGCTCGCTCGCGGTGGCGAGTTCGATGCGGTGTTCGCGGCCAGCGACCTGATCG